>CAZJRS010000029.1:0-36302 GCA_964548585.1 uncultured Methanocella sp.
AAAGCATACGATCATGACAAAATTATGCGTGGTGGTTATAAAGATGTTGAAGTGCGAATTTCCCCGGAAGTTGACGAAGATTTGCCCCCTGCCGTACGTGGGCGTATCCACGAGTGTCATTCGAGATCAATTTGCCGGCTGCCACATGTGCCAAAGGTCAGATCGGCCACTTTTCCGCCTATTTTTCCACTTTTAATCCATCGAAAACCTGAAAAGGAACGGTAAATTATACCTTGAATATCAAACGAACCGAATGAAGTTTACACAAATCGCCTCAATCACGATGCTTATTATAAATCATACTATTGGTGCAGGTAGGAACTATCGTTCTGGGAAGGAACTATCATGAAGCAAAGTCTCGTTACTTTAATTGTGCTAATTGGATTTGTATTAGCTATTGTCTTAGTATCAGGATGCACCATGGGCAGTCCGACTACGGTTCCGACACATGCCACGGTCACAGCAAGTCCTGTCGTAAGCCAGGGCCCGGAAGCATCTTCGAGTGCGCTGTTTGACCATTCAAGATTCGTCTGGTACCAGTATAAGATCTCTTCTGGCATGATGGGCATGCCCATGATCCACACCTACAAGTACGATAACGTGATGTACAACGGGCAGCCCGCCAGCCACGCGAACATCACAATGGACATGCTGCCCCACATGCTGATATACCTGGACATATGGAGCAAGCCTTATGACAACAGTACCCTCAAAATCCACGAGGTCGCTTACGAAATGGGAAATCTGACAAAAGACGTCGATATTGACGCCGGCAACTACACGAAGTGGGAAGGAGAAGACCTGGCCTCGCCGAAGTTCCTGGCAGCCACGCTGCAGGCTTCGGGTACAGCATCCGTTACCATAGACAACAAAACTTACACGACGATAAAATACACGGGAGTTGCCGGAGACAAACAATACACGTACTGGGCATCACAGGATGTGCCTGTGCCGGTGAAGTTCGTGGTCCGCGATTCAAAAGATGATACGATATACGAGCTGTCCGGCTGGGGGACTGACGCAACCGTGGCACCGACGACACCGGTCGGGACTGTTAGTTCCACCGGTATGAAGATGGACGACATGGAGAACTGTGATATGAAGATGGACGACATGAAGTCGTGAACATCTTCCACGTCCTGCACATACAACTCTTGATCAGAAAAAGTGTAGATCGCCTCGTATCGCTCTACACAATATTATACAATTTGGGCGAGCTCTTTTCTATCGCCCAGCTTATCACCGGTTTCAGGGCGTTTCTCAGCTCTAACCCCTCGGTCGTGAGATTGTACTCCACGCGCGGAGGGATCTCGTTGAACGTAACCCTGTTTACCAGGCCAGCCTCTTCCAGCTCTTTGAGCCGGTCCGACAGGGTCTTGGGGCTGATGCCACCCAGCTTTTTCTCAAGCTCGCCATAGCGGAGCTTCCCATGGTTCCCGATGGTGGTGATGATCAGCAAGGTCCACTTCTTACTTATGACCCCCATGATCCCTTCGATCGAACAGAGACATATGATACCAGAATCGTCATCCTGCGGCGGCGGTGTGCACCTGTTAGATCCTCTCTTCATGATGATTCCCCTTTAAATATTTACTATGCAGCTTTAAGCCTGATAGTTTAAATATTTTAGTTTATAAAGTAGCTTCAGTTTAAAAACAGGCGGGAATGCCCACCGGGGAAATCGTCACCTGGCCGGCGATTATTACCTCAATCTGCAGGAATTCTGAATCAAACGTACACAACTGGCCTTAAGGGTAGACATTATTGTACAGTAAATCCCTCGGGGCTATGGAGTAAAGTCCAGTGAAGCCGATAAATGTTTTTGTAGCGTTGTTGATCACAGCCCTCCTCACGAGTGTGGTCATAGTATCGGGCTGTGCCGGCAGCGATCTGACGACGGATAAAACTGTGCCAACGGCCGTTCCTGCCGGGTTCATGATCAACGTCACCGGGGGGACGAAATCGCCTGTAACAGTGACATTGGCCGATCTCAAGGCCATCCCTTCAGTCAGGAAAGACGTGTATTACTGTGATGCCTGTGTGAAAAACGACGATAAAACCCCGTATTACGGGCCCCCTGCAGTTAAAGTACTGGAAAAGGCAGGTTTACCCCAGGGTAACTACACACTCAGGGTCTCGTCACCCAACGGCATCAGTATCAACTATACCCGGGAGCAGGTCGAGAACTCGATCATAGCACTGAAGAAGAAAGAAATAGAACTCGGGGATTCGCCTGAAAACGGGATTACGTTTGTTTACGCCGAGGGAGACAGCCTGGAGTGGGTAACTCTGCCTGCGAAGATGGAGATCTTATGAAAATAAAAAAGGCATTTATCGGCCTCATCATCGGACTGATTATCATTGTTACGCTAGTGGTTGCCATCGTCGGATGGCCACTGGTAAACAAGAGTGACGATGAAGCGTTGCCCCCCTTAACCCCTCACCAGTACGCATTCCTCGAGCATTATACGGAGTCGACTGCCGAGCTCGTGGGGAATAACAGCTCGGATGCGTACGTCTACCTGGGTTACCCCACCTATAACTCCAGCCAGCTTGCAGCCTTGTATACTACGTTCCGTCTACCCGTTATCAACGACAGCTTGAAAACGATCTTCCAGGAAGGCTCCGGCGTGGGTAAAGCGGGCTGCCACGGGACACAGATGAAAATAGACGGCCTGTACCAGTTCCCCTACACGTCCGATGGCGGAGTCAGGTTATTGCAGGTCGATGGAGACGGAGCTGCGTACCTGATCTATAACAGCCAGCCTATCGTACTAAATCCGGGAGAGGTCTGGTATGCTAATCAAACGTACGTCAACAATGTCCGTTCTCGAGTTTCGCCTGACGAAACAGTCGAGATCGAGGTGACGGTGATCGACCGTATCAAGAATTATGGGATCTATAAAAAGTAAAACGGGAAAAGGGCGATACGCCCTGAACGAGGTCGATGGATTTGGCGGATAAAAAGAGCAACAGGCGTTCAATGATAGGTGGGATAGCCGCGATCGTGGCGATAGGATTAATCGTAGCAGGGATCTATGGCTATCTAAATAACGACAGCGGCGCGGGTTCCAAAAAAGATGATTACACCCTGAAGGCGAGCGTCAATAACGACTGTACAGGGACACCCTGGTTCGTGGGACAGGAGAAGGGGTTCTTTAAGGCAGCAGGCCTGACCTTTATCGATGTCGGCCAGACCGTGACAGAGCAGCGGGTGACTGCATTAGCCCTTGGGCAGATCGACGTGCTTGACGCCGATCCTCTGATGCTGGCCAACGTCCTCAAGTCTGGGGTCAAGGTGAAAGCAGTTGCGCAGAGCGGAGATTCCTCGAGCGACGGGGACCTCGCGAAGGAATACCTGCAATGGCTGGTCTTGAACGAAAGCAGCCTTCAGTCGTTCGCTTCTATCAAGGACAGTAACCGGACGATCAAGATCGCAATAGCCGGCATGGGCACCAGCCCAGAACTTCAGACAGAGGCGCTCTTGAAAAAGTACGGTGTGCCGGAGGATAGAATCGAGTACGTCATAATACCTGACCAGAACCAGTACCAGGCCCTCAGGCAGGGACTGATCGACGTGGCCGTGCTGCACGCAGCGTTCTACGCCTGTGCGCATGCCCAGGGCGGCGTCAGGATAATAGGGACCAGCACTGACGCGTTCGGGTCTGCAGGGGGCAACACACTGCTGGTGTTTAGCGAGAAGTTCATCCAGGACCACCCGGAAACCGTACGCAGGTTCATCGCAGGGTATAAAAACTCCGAAAAGTGGTGCAACGCGAATCGCATGGAAGCAGGAACCATCACGGCGAGGCACCTTGGGATATGCACCGGTGTATCGCATTACTACAGCGAAAGCGGCGCTATCAGCGATACCCAGCTGCAGTTCTGGATCGATCAGATGGTGGAACAGGGGTTCCTGACCCCTGGAGAAATGAAGCCCTCTGACCTGTATACAGGCGAATTCAGGGATGCATGGTAAGTGGACAAGAGAGCACCGACAAAGTTAACAATCGTTGAAACAGCGATGA
Organism: uncultured Methanocella sp.; assembly: GCA_964548585.1. Taxonomy (GTDB): domain Archaea; phylum Halobacteriota; class Methanocellia; order Methanocellales; family Methanocellaceae; genus Methanocella_A. Next base: position 4,029 of record CAZJRS010000029.1, read on the forward strand.
TTACAGAATATACCCTTTAAAAATTGTCCCAAATCATATCACTTCAGGGTAAAATAGGTACTGATCAAACGCAGATTTTCCAATGGAGGATAATACATGCAAATGCTAAAGATGAAACATGAACAGTACCAGCCCTGTGTAGAGATGTGTATGAGCTGTGCCGAAGCCTGCGAAGTGTGCGCGACGGACTGCCTCATGGACGCCAACGTGAAGATGATGGTCAAGTGCGTACAGATGTGCCGGGATTGTGCAGACATGTGCATGATAACATCCCGCATGATGGCCCGGGACAGCATGATGGCTAAGAACATGTGCAGGATGTGCGCAGACATGTGCGACATGTGTGCCGCAGAGTGCGATAAGATGAAGATGGAGTCCTGCAAGATGTGCGCAGACATGTGCAGGGCATGCGCTACCGAATGCCGCAAGATGATGGCTTAAAGTAATTGCAAAGCGAACAAGCTCACGGGCGTGGGACCGTGAGGTCAACCTTTTCTAAGAGTTTCGGCAAAAACGGCCAAATTTTGCCCATATAATCCATATTAAATAGTCATATTTCTAACAGGAAATACGGGGATGTAATGGTCTACCATAAAAGAAGGAATCGTTTTTGTCTTTGAGGACGAACAACTCGTAGCGACCGGTCCACGGAACATCTACGCCGAGGACCAGATCGAGGAGAAGCTGTCCCGGAGGGAACAGTTCGCGGCAGAAGAGTTCCGAAAGCCCGAGCACCGACACCTTATCACCGGGCTCAAGAGGCTCAATACTGGGCTGGCAGCCTTGAAAGTCAGCTGGCAGTACGCGGGCAGGCAGCATGCGCTGGCCGAGCTGGAACAGCAGCTCAGGCGACAGCACGAGCTTGAGTTAGAGATCGAAAGGATCGATAACAGGTTTCTGCGGGAATACGTCCACGAGCTGCTCGATAAGATGGCAGATGTAAGGCGATCTCTGTCAGAGGAAGTTCGGTGGGACATCGACGCGGACAGGACGAACACCCACACGGCAGACGAACTGGAAAAACAGGATGTATAGCGGGCATTGATCAGCCATATACTAGAGACCCCGCTAATCTGCCTGTGACGGGCAGCTTTTTTTATAAATATCATCCAGGACTTGAAGCACAGCCGAAAATTTAATGCTTAAGCTTATTCTTAAGCAACGTTTTCCTCACCTGCTTCATGTTATTAGTAGCGACTTCTGGCGTCCTGGGCGCTGACAACGAAGCGCGCTTCCACCGGGGATTGAAGAGCAGGTCCAGCAAGTGGATGACATGCCCTCCCTGACCCTGTAACGTTTCCCGGCAGGTCGCGCAATAAGTAATAATGGTTTTATCGGCTTCGTCCAGCGTCCTGCGGGATCTGAGCCTGCCCAGTTCTGCGTCGGCGACGTATACCATCCCGCCCATGCCGCAGCAGTGCGACTCGGCTTTAATGTGGGGAATCTCGACGACCTCGTGCCCGGCCTTTCGGACGATAGACCTGACACTGGCATGGATCCCGGGCTCCAGACGGGCTGAGCAGGGGTCGTGGATGCTGTAGCTTAAAGCCTTCTGCTTAAGCTCAGGTATGCCGATCTCACCCAGGACTGCATAAAGAGAGACGGGGTTCAGCTCCGGGTGGTGCTGTTTCAGCAGGCTGTGGCAAAACGGGCATGCGGCAATGACCTGGCTTGCCCCCAGGCCCTTTACAGCAGCCGCCATGTCCGTGGATATATGCTCGAAGGTCTGACCAGCTCCGATCAGATAGGCTGGCCCGCCGCAGCATCCAAGCAGGATTCCTGTACCCGGCAGTTTAGTCTTCAGGTACTCATACGTCTTCGTGACCAGTCCGGGCGAATACGCGGACAGAGCACAGCCTGGGAAAAATACGCGTTCAGTTTTCTGATCCAGTGAAGGTATTGCAACCTTGAACGCATCGGACACGTAAAACTCCTGCGCATCCCTGACCGGCGCATGCTGGGGCAGCGGACCTCTGCCCTGGCTAACCATTTCTACCCGCATCTCCAGCACCATCTTCCCAACATCCAGATCTTCCGGGCACCTGTGCCGGCAGAGTGAGCAGATGTTACAAGAATAGGGAATCTCCGGGGAGTCTGCGAGCCCATCCCGGCTATAGCGGTCTGCAAGTTCTCTTGGTGAGACGCCGCACTTTTTAAGAAAATCGCATTCGTCAGCACACAGGCCACATTCAGTACAGTGGTTCAGGATTCTGTCGATCTCACGCATAAGATACCCTCGAAAGACATCGACCACCTCACGGGATGATCGCATCAAGGAAGGAAGTGAGAAAGCGGCTGTGATATACACTATTGAAAAGGCAAGGCTTGCCTCAAATCACCCGTTTCGGTTTCGGCTACATGCCCAAATAGTTCAATAAAAAATGGGGGGGCCGTTGTCTGGCCTTACAGTACACTTATTTAAACTCGTTATACGTCACGATCTCTTCCAGCGCTTTCCTCGGCCTGGCCTCTGGGGACTCCGCCGGGTAGCCCACGGTCAGCAGAGCCACAACTTTTTGATTCTCCGGTACCTTGAGCACTTTTTTGACCTCATCCTCGGAGAACGCCCCTATCCAGCAGGTTCCGAGACCTAGTTCCACAGCTTCCAGCACGATGTGCTCCAGGGCGATGCCCAGGTCCACCTGGTGCCACTTCAGGGAGGGATCCCCTATGCCCGCGATAACGTGGGAGGCAGAGCCCACCGATGGCTGGTTGTTGCACGCCGGGACCAGCTGTTTTCTGACTACTTCGTCGTCGACGACGATGAATTTCCAGGCCTGCAGGTTCCGGGCTGAGGGAGCGAGCCTCGCCGCTTCGAGAAGCTTTTCGAGCTTATCCTTCGGGATGCGCTCGGGGGTGTAAGCCCTCACGCTTCTTCTGTTCTTGATAGTGTCCAGTAAAGTCATGGTTTTCACTAGAAAGGAAGAATGCTGGATAAGCATAAATAAGCAACAGCGCCGAGGCGGAGCCCTACCCAGGAGATAACTGGCTGCTTCGGCGGTCGATCTCAGAAAAACTTGGAGAGCAGAAGGAGAGAATCGAACTCCCCTACACCGATCTGCAGTCGGTTGCATAGCCTCTCTGCCACTTCTGCTTGATTGCCTTTGAAAGTTTACTATTACCTTTAATCGTTTCGGAATGAGGTGTTAGGGGAACTTTTTGTAAAAAGTTCCCCTCGTCACCCCTCCAAAACATCGCTTTTAAATGCCCTTCTGGCTTGCTTTGGTGTCGAGACCCAGGAGAACTTTTGAAAAAGTCCCCCGGGAGCCCATTCAAAACTTTTAGAGCAGGAAGAAAGATTTGAACTTTCGTTGACCATCGTGGGACGGCTGCATAGGCACTCTGCCATTCCTGCGTTTCTTAACAATTGTTAATACCTGTGTGAAGCATATTATAGCTTTGGTATGCGGCAAATTCCGCTACAGGATATGTGGATACAGGATAGCCAATCATGTGTCAACTGGAGCTGGTATTGCCGGGAAAACAAGTATCTTATAGCCATGCGGCATGTTCACCGGCATAGGATATATCAATTCATAGCCTTTGAATTTTTCAAGTGATCTCATGCTGGAAAATCGCACGGTAAGCGTAAAAAGTAATGGCATGCTTTGGCTTATAGCTGGCCTGATCATCATCAACGCTTTCTGGGGCGCCTCGGGCGTAGCCGTCAAGGAGGCTTATCTCCAGCTAAATGCAGTCGAGATTGTCACCCTACGGTTCGTCCTCGCGACGCCATTGCTCCTCGCGGCGACCCTGCTGTGGAAAGGACGCAGCGCGCTGGCGATCGACCTGAGAGACATCCCGCGCTTTGTCTTCCTCGCCACGACCGGTATCACCCTGACCTTTTTCCTGTGGGTATGGGCGCTGGATTATACGACAGCCACCAACTTCACCTTGATCTCTAACCTGGCGACCTTCTTTATCATATTCCTGTCTGTGGCGATGATCGGCGAAAAGCTGACGAAGAGCAAAGTGATCGGCGCCATCGTGGCCTTTAGCGGGCTAGGCCTGATCGTGACCAACGGTAATTTCGGGCTTGCCCCGCATTTCCTCGGCGATGCCCTTACGCTGGCCGGGGCTTTCTTCTGGGCAGTATACACCATCGTGGGCAAGAAGCTGAACGAAAAATACCAGGCCTTGACAGTGCTGAACTATGTATTCCTGTTCGCGTCGCTGGAACTCCTGCCGCTGTACTTTCTGTCACCGCATACGTCTCCGGTCGAGTTCACCGGACTCACCTGGATGTCCACGGGTTTCCTCGCCATCTGCTGTACCATGATCGCGTTTCTGGTCTACCAGTATGGCCTCGAACGGTTATCGGCTTCGACAGTGGCTGTCTTTATCTACGTCATGCCGCTATCGGGAGTGGCGCTCGCAGCCTTGGTACTGGGCGAAGCTGTGACGGCCTATACGCTGCTTGGGGCAGCTCTCGTGATCTACGGGATGTATAAAGCGGAGAAAAAGAGTGGCCATCGGGATATACCGGCTACTTGATCAGTATATTCTATCATCTGGCTGGCCTTTCCATAATAAGCACCTATCGACCCGATCCGGATCTCACTGTGGACAGGTAGGCTGATCGAGGTCCGCCTCTGATAAATGCTATACAGTATAATCGCTTCTACACAATACCTTTCAGCCGCAAAGCATCATGGAGCATCGAGTTACCGTCGCAAAGGTAGCAGTGGTTTTCAGTCCCTGCCGGTACCTTGCTATCTTTTACAATGTCCGCGGCTTCGAGGTTGGTCTCGGCGTACCACTCGGCGAACGGTGCCCGGTGGCCTGAGAGCCTGGAGCCGGGGTTGGGGGACCACACGAACGGGAGGACGTTAGCCCCTATGCCTGAGAGCGTTTTCACGCCTTCCAGGAAGGTCTCTTTAGGCTCCAGTCCGGTGACGAAGACCGCCCAGACATTACCCTCCCCGAACACCTGCACGGCCCGCTCGATGGAGCTGACGAACTCGCCGTGGGAGGTGGTCGCTGCCTTTCCGGGGCAGATGGCCTTGTAGTACTTCTCGTCCCACACCTCCATGGCGAAGCACAGCGCCCCGATGCCGGCCTGGTGGTAGCTTTCGATGGCGGCGCCCTTGGCGGGAGAGGGCAACAGCACACCCGGGATCGTGTCGAAGCCGGTGTGCTCCCGGATAGAGCCCAGTAGTCGGGAGACTATCTCAATCTCTTGCTTCTGGTTGATGCACCCTCCGGTGATGTTGACGTGCTTCGTGGTGCCTTCCGCCCAGGCGGCTGCGGCGACCTCACCTATTTCCACCGGGTCCTTCCACTTCAGCACCTGCCCGTAGACATCCTGGGTAGAGACCAGGTTACAGAACGCGCACTGCTCGTTCCGGGAGAAGTGGGAGCAGTAGTTCTGGTAGCAGAAGAAGAGATCGTCCTGGCCTCCAAGCTGGCCGACCTTGACCATGTCATGGCCCTTCGTGGTCTGCCGGGAGTAGAAGGCCGGCCGGTCGAACCACCGCACCTCGCAGAGCTCCTCGGCGCCGTAGTGCAGTACCTGCCGCCCGTCCACCGTCTTGATGTGATACGGCGACCGGTGATTCATCCGGAACTGGACCACGGTGCCGTCGGGCAGGGCGAAGTCATCAGGGGCCGGCAGACCGGCGTGGTTCTCGAAATCCCAGCCGAAGAGCCCGTGATTCTGCTCTTTGTAAACAGTTCCAAGACCAGCGAGGCTTGCTAGGTCGGCTCGGACGCCTTCGGTGAGGAGTGAAGCTTTGAGTAGAAGGTAGTTGTCCATGGAGGGGATGTTCGAGGGCAACGGGATATCTAGCTTGTACAACGGGCGATTATTGCCTCTATTAACGCATTACTCAGAATAGAATTAGGATAGAACGAGCAACTATTGCCCTGATTCTTTCCATTGTTGAAGCTCAAAGCCAATTCTTGCTCTCATTCTCCTCAAAATAGCATAGCTGCGCCAAGTATTGCTGATTGCTGAGCTTATATACCCCCCGAGGGCGACTGGAAACCGGAGATCTACATGGCAAAAACCAGAAACATCGCGATTTATGGAAAAGGCGGCATCGGAAAATCCACCACCTCTTCAAACATCAGTGCAGCACTCTCGGAGCAAGGGTTGAAGGTAATGCAGATCGGCTGCGATCCCAAGAGCGACTCGACGAACACGCTCAGGGGAGGCAAGTTCATACCGACCGTCCTGGACACTCTGCGGAGCAGCAAACGCGTGAACGTCGAAGACATTGTCCACGAAGGGTTCGGCGGGGTATTATGCGTTGAAGCCGGAGGCCCGGAGCCCGGAGTCGGCTGTGCAGGCAGAGGCATCATCACGGCTATCGAGCTGCTGAAACAGCAGAAGGTGTTCGATACCTACAAGCCTGACGTGGTCATCTACGATGTCCTGGGCGACGTGGTCTGCGGCGGCTTCGGCATCCCCATCAGGGAAGGCGTGGCCGAGCAGGTCTACACGGTAAGCTCTTCCGATTTCATGGCCATCTACGCGGCCAACAACCTGTTGAAAGGCATCAAGAAGTACGCCAACAGCGGCGGTGCTTTGTTTAGCGGTATCATCGCGAACTCGATGAACCTGCCCGTCCAGCGGGAGATCATCGATGACTTTGCAAGCCAAACGAAAACGACCATCGCAGAGTACGTGCCCCGCTCCCTTACGGTCACGAAGTGCGAACTGAAGGGAAGGACGGTCATAGAAGGGGACCCGGACTCGGAGCAGGCCGACATATACAGGAAGCTGGCAAAGAAGATCGTGAGTAACCAGGACCGGTACGTCCCGGCGCCGCTGGAAGTCAATCAGCTGACAACGTGGGCGGAAAGCTGGTCCGAAAGGATGCTCGATCAGCGGGAAGATCCTGCTCATGTGAAGTGTCAGCTAGAGTGTGTAGTGCCCGGCGCGGAGCCCATCATCGCAAAGCCGGTCTCTGTTAAGTCAATCACATCAACATCGAAGGCAAAGAAAGCAGTGAAAGGAGTGTAACATGCACGCAGGACATGATCCAAAACCCCACATAGTCGACGAGCACATCAACCTCGCGGAATCCACCTGTCCGAACAGAGAAGAGCGAGCCAATGGCATCAATGTATACTATGGGAAAGCATCTGACCTGTTGAAGGATGCCCGGGCCGGGAACCTGAAACAGTGTGAACGTAAGTTTCAGCAGACTTCTGGCTGTGTGCTGAACTTCTACCTGACAGTAAGAGTGAACACAATCCGCGATGCCGCCATCATCTACCACGCCCCGGTAGGCTGCTCCTGTGCATCGCTCGGCTACCGGGAGATGTTCCAGCATATCCCATCCACGCTGGGCGCACCGGTAAACTACGACCTGCACTGGATGACCACGAACCTGAACGAGAAGGATGTCGTCTACGGTGCGACGGACAAGCTGAAGGAGGCAGTCCTGGAGGCACAGCGCCGGTATAACCCGAAGGCCATCTTCATCCTCACTTCATGCGCTTCCGGCATCATCGGAGAGGACATCGAAGGGGCGGTGAACGAAATCCAGCCGTCAGTGACTGCGAAGATCGTGCCGATCCATTGCGAGGGCATCCGCTCCAGGCTGGTCCAGACCGGCTATGACGCCTTCTGGCATGCCGTACTCAAGTACCTCGTCCGAAAGCCCGAGAAAAAGCAGAAATATCTGGTCAACGTAGCGAGCATGCTGTCATATACCTGGCAGGATCGCCTTGAGATCAAGCGCCTGTTAGGCCTGATGGGCCTGAGGGTCAACTTCGTGCCCGAGTTCGCAACAGTAGAACAGTTCGAACAGCTCTCTGAGGCTGCCGTGACTGCTCCTTTGTGTCCGACTTACACGGATTACCTGTCCCGTGGCTTACAGCAGGAATACGGAGTGCCATACTTCATGTACCCGTCGCCGATGGGCTTCGCGAACACCGATGGGTGGCTGCGCAAGATCGCCGAGTACACTGGAAAGGAGAAGGAAGCAGAGATCGTAATTGCCGCTGAGCACAAGAAGTGGGATTCAAAGCTGAAGGCGATTCGCGAGGAATTCGAGAACATCAAACCCAATGGAGAGAAGGTAGAAGTCCTCGGAGCCCTGGGCCAGGGGAGACTGCTCGCTCAGGTGCCGTACTTTGATGAGCTGGGCGTGAAATCCTCGGCAGCTATGTGCCAGGACTACGACAACCTCATCATCGACGAGCTGCAAAAAGTAGTCGAAACAGTAGGCGATTTCAACATCCTGGTGAACACGTTCCAGGCTGCGGAGCAGGCCCATATCAACCGGAGGCTCGACCCAGACATGACCCTAACCTGCCCGTTCCAAGGAAGCTCGTATAAGAGGCTGAAAGGTGTCACCCGGGTGCATGCTCTCCGTGGAGACGCTAATATATGGGCCCAGCAGAGCGCCTACGCCGGTGCAGTTGCCTATGGTAACTTCCTGCTACAGGCGTTCAAGAGCACAACCCTTCAGAGAACTATGAAAGAGAACACAAAGGACAGCTACAAGTCCTGGTATTACGAGCAGGAAAATCCCCTGTACTTCCTGGATAATGAGTAGGTGAAAACGTGACAGAAATAGAAACCAAAGTAAACGAGGACAAATACCCGGAGATCGTAGAGGCGCCCCGGTACACTTGCTCGCTTGGCGGAGCGTATATCACGACAACTGGCGTATACGGGGCTGTGCCCATCCTTCACGCGGGAGCAGGCTGTGGCATCGCGCAGCTGCTGGGCGTATTCTATGCAGCGGGAGAGAATGCCGCAGGTGGCCAGGGCGGCACAAGCACGCCTTGCACCTGCCTCATCGAGAAGCACGTGATCTTCGGCGGCGAAGACAAGCTCAGAAAGCTGATCGACTCTACGCTACAGCTCATGGAAGGTGACCTGTACGTGGTCATCTCAGGCTGTGTACCGGCGCTGATCGGTGACGATGCGGAGGCTGTGGTCAAAGAGTTCAAGGACAGGGCCGATGTGATCTACGTCAACACGGCAGGGTTTAAGGGCAACACCTACGATGGTTACGAGGACTTCCTCGGAGATGTCGCCGATCAGCTCCTCGAGCCGCTGCCCAAAAAGAAGAAAGTCGTGAACATCCTCGGCATTGTCCCATTCCAGCACATATTCTGGAAGGGCGACCTTAACACTGTGAAAGAACTGCTGGCCAAGATCGGGGTCGAGGCAAACATCTTGTTCACCCAGTTCGACGGAGTGAAAAGGCTTAAGGAAATACCGGAGGCTGAGCTGAACATCGTCCTCTCCACCTGGAACGGCCATAAAACTGCGGAGAAACTTAAGGAAAAGTTCGACCAGGAATACCTCTCGTTCCCCAATGTTCCCATAGGGCCCAAGCAGACCACCGAGTTCCTCCGGGCAGTCGCTAAGAAGCTCAATGTTCCGAAGAAAGACGTGGAAAAGGTCATAGCCGAAGAGGAGAAAAGGGCCTACCGCTGGGTAGAGTACCTGACGGACGCGATCATCATCGGCCTGCCACACCCGTACGCCGCCTTCGTCGGCGACACCAACACGGTGATAGGCATAACCAAGTTCCTGGCTAACGAATGTGGTTACCTCCCGGAGATTATCCAGATAACGGACGAGCCGCCTGAGGGTGCAAGGGAGCGGATCAGGCACGAGCTGACCGATAAGATCGAGTCAGCCTTTAAACCGGACATCATATTCGAGAAGGATGCCTTTAAGATCAGGGAGAACCTGCGAAACAGAAGCTTCCAGGTCATGCTGGCTTCTTCGCTGGAGAAATGGCCGGCGGCCAAGGAATTTGGCGTCTCACACCTGAGCATCTCGTTCCCGATGTACGACAGGGTGATCGTCGAGCGGACGTACGCCGGATATAGAGGCGGAACAGGCTTGCTGGAAGATCTCTTATCGAAGTACCAGGGGCCGCTGTGAATTAAGATCAGGGCTCGCCGAAAAACGGGAGCGATCAGGTAACGACGACTACATCGCACCTGGCGCTTCCCTTTCTTTTTTAAGAATAATAATGACTTAAAGCAGTTCCGTTCCTGAAGGACTGATATTGTTGAGGAGCCTGTAAACCGAAGCCGGTGTCTCTCTCGATCATGCCGCCATGGCCGGCATTAATAATCTGCCAAATTTGCCATAATACCAGCTATTAACTATTGTTTAGCGTATCAGTGAATGGTGTAAAATGCGGAAAACAGCCTTTACATCTGGCGGCCCGGCTTTTAAACATACCCGCACACCAGTTCAAACCTACACCTCTCGTTTAGCAAAGCCGGACCGCTAGTTGTTGTTAACATGCCATCAGATCACCGGGGCTATCGATCACCAGGACTTGTTTTAACGGGCTACGATTAGTAATCTTCTAACCAATCATCAAAAAAGCCAGAAGGGAGCGGTGGTGGACTCCCCGCGGGTTTGGTAAACTATAGTGATATCAGCGTGGGGTTAGCCATGCCGAAGATCATCGCGATATGAGCTACCACCAGGAATCCCGCAAGCAGTATGAAGTGTAACTTCATCCGGTTCTCTTTGGTATAGCCTTTGCCGAGGATACCCGCCTCAGTCAGCGTGATGCCGAACAGGAAGATGACGCCGCTCAGGTAGAATCCGACTGCCAGCAGGTCAATGATGCCTCTCCACTGGATCGACGGCACGACGAAGATCGTCAGATAAAGGAAGACGCCCAGGAAATATACTCCCAGCACGGAGCCGATCCACTTGTTGGCATCGCGAAGCGGGCCGTCGTAGAGCCGGCTGAAGATCACGAAGAACTCGGATACGGTCAGTGCCTCAGCCAGAATGACCGGGATCGCCATGAAGAGGATCAGGTTCCAGGGCTGGTTGTCCATCAACAGTCCCATGTAGTGGGTAATACCGGCGCCCATATCTGCCGCAGGAGGCGCAGTGGTCGCCATTTGCATTGCTGCTTCCAGTAACATATACACATCTCCAGTGATGTATTTACTATGAAGCCACTTTAGTAAATAAAGTATTTATACTACCTACTTTAAAGTTTGAAAGCTACTATTCAAGCAGGAAGCGAGCATGAAGATCCCTTGATGTCGCTCCTGAAGCGGGCGGCATCCCGGGACACGAGGATAACAAATCAGCTTGTCGAAGTAGAGAGACCTCCCGGATTCGTTTGCCGCAATCGGAAAAGCCATGTGAAAACCGGGGAAAATGACCTGGTCAATGATCGCCCGATTAAAACACCTCCTGGCCAACCCGTTGGTTTTTGGCGTTACGTCAGGCCTTATCGTAGTATTGATCGATCTGGCCATCGGCACGTGGTTCGAAGGATCGTTGCAGGCCGGATACGAGGCTTTTGCCCACAACGACCCGCTGTGGTACCTGGTACCGGTGGCTGTCTCGGCCCAGATGGGCCTTCTACGCTACTACCTTAACCTGCCCGTAACCAGGATGGTCTTCAAGACAGAACGCCTCGGAGTAGTCGGATCGGCTTTTACATCGGTAACGCTGGTTACTTGTTGTGTAGCCTGCTGCGTAATGCCCATCTGGAGCTTACTGCCTGCCATGGGCATGGTTCTCGCAGTATCAGCCTTTTTCATGGAGTACAGTGGGGCGATCCTGCTGTTGACGTTACTTGCCAATATGCTAGGAAGCACGGTATTATTGCTGCTGATTTACCACCGTAAAAAAGCGTGAACTTCCGAGTTCCCTCATATTTATCGGAATTATTATGCACGGGGCTCATATCAGCCGTTTTAATGGGAAATATTTGCCGAAATCCTACCTTTCTTGATATTCGCCGCTATACGAGTAGTAGCGCATCTCCTGACAGAAGGTGTCGCCACATTTCACTCACACAAGATGACGGAGAGAAGAAAGATGGTAATTGCTAATGATATCACAGAGCTTGTTGGCCGGACACCGATGGTGCGGATCAATAAACTAGTCAGACCGGAGGCTGCCACAGTATACGCTAAGCTGGAGTTCTTAAACCCGGGCGGCAGTATCAAGGACAGGGTGGGCTTATCGATGATCGAGGCCGCCGAGAAGCGAGGCCTGCTGAAGCCCGGGGACACAATAGTGGAGCCAACATCGGGCAACACGGGAGTCGGGCTGGCGATCGCATCGGCAGTCAAAGGCTACAAGGTCATTTTCACGATGCCGGACAAGATGAGCAAGGAAAAGATCGATCTCCTGAAAGCCTTCGGCGCAAAGGTGATAGTGACACCCACGGCGGTATCCCCGGACAATCCTGCCAATAACGTCAGAGTCGCCGAGCGGATCTCCAGAGAATCGCCTAACACGTTCATGCCCAACCAGTATTTCAACCCCTCGAACCCCGACGCCCACTACCGGACGACCGGGCCGGAGATCTGGGAGCAGACGGAGGGCAAGATCGACGTCCTGATCGCAGGTATGGGCACAGGCGGCACGATCACCGGGACCGGACGGTACCTCAAAGAAAAGAACCCGAATATCAAAGTCATCGGAGTAGATCCCGAGGGATCGATGTTTCACCACGAGTTCTATGGGACAGAGGGTGAGGTCCACACCTATAAAGTCGAGGGTATAGGGGAAGACTTCATGCCATCCTCGCTGGACATGAAAATCGTTGATGAGATCATTGTCGTCAGTGATAAAGACGCTTTCCTGACCGCACGCAGGCTGGCCATGGAAGAGGGGATATTTGCCGGGGGGTCATCTGGGGCTGCGATCTTTGCAGCCGCCCAGGTTGCCGAGAGGCTGGGGTCGGACAAGGTCATCGCGGTCATTCTACCCGACACAGGCAGAAACTACCTCACCAGGATATACTCCGACGGATGGATGACGGAGAACGGTTACCTGGAAAGTAAAGATACCCGGATTTCCGTCAATGAGATACTGGCTGCGAAGTCGCATGCCATTCGAAGTATCATATCGGTGGTACCCGAAGACGATTTGAGCCTTGCCTTGAAACTGATGAGGGAAAACGGCATTTCTCAACTCCCCGTGATCAAAGATGGTATCCCCGTGGGTAGCATCAGGGAGATCACTATCATGAAGAAGCTCTCCAGCCGCGAAGCGGCGCCAGGACAGAAGATTGGCGAAGTGATGGATGAACCGCTGCCGTCGGTCAAGATCACAGATACGATCGGAGACCCGTTCATCCTTTTGAAGGACAAGAACGCTGTATTAGTTCTAGAGAACCAGGCAGTGATAGATATTATTACGACTTCAGACGTGATCGACTTCAGGATCAAGGTGTGATGCAATGAGATTCGCTACGAAAGCAATACACGCCGGCGAGGAGCCGAACCTGAAAGAGGGGGGAAGCGGCGACGTCGTCGTCCCCATCCACCTGTCATCTACCTTTGCCAGGAAAGACGTAGACAAGCCTACCGGGGGCTACGAGTACTCCCGGAGCGGCAACCCAACCAGGGATGCGCTGGAAAAGCGGCTCGCAGTACTGGAAAACGCAAAATACGGTCTGGCATTCGGCTCTGGTCTGGGCGCGGAGACGACCGTACTGCTCTCGCTGCTGAAGCAAGGCGACCACGTGATAGGCTTCGACGACCTGTACGGCGGGACAAAGAGGCTCTTTAACCGCACGCTCTCTAACTTCGGAGTGGAATTTACTTACGTGGACGCCCGGGACCCGGATAAAGTCGAAGATGCGGTCCGGCCAAACACCAGGATGATCTGGCTGGAGAGCCCCACCAATCCGTTGTTGAAACTATGCCACATCAGGGCGATATCCCAGATCGCTAGAGATCAGGGCATCGTCACGGTGGTCGACAATACGTTCATGAGCCCGGTTTTCCAGCAACCGCTGGAGCTGGGAGCTGACATTGCTCTGCACAGCACCACGAAATACCTGGGCGGGCACAGCGACGTCGTCGGGGGAGCCATAATGGTCAACGATGACGACTTATACGGCAAACTGAAGTTTAACCAGAACGCCATCGGTACAATTCCGTCGCCCTTCGACAGCTACCTCGTGCTGCGGGGAATTAAGACTCTCGCGGTTCGGATGGAGAAGCATAACTCCAATGGTCAAAAAGTGGCTGAATATCTCGAAGCCCATTCGAAGATCAGAAAGGTCAACTATCCCGGCTTGAAAAGCCACCCCCAGCACGATCTTGCACAGCGGCAGATGTCAGGTTACGGGGGGATGATCTCCTTCGAGATTGACGGCGATCTCGCCAAAGCTAAGACGTTTCTGGAGCGCTGCGAGATCTTCGCGCTGGCAGAAAGTCTGGGCGGAGTAGAATCATTGATCGAACACCCGGCTAGGATGACCCATGCGAGTGTCCCGGTCAAAGAGAGGGAAGCGATCGGAATAACAGACGGCTTGATTCGGCTGTCGGTGGGAATCGAGGACGTAGAGGATCTCATCGCGGACCTAGAGCAGGCGTTAAAAACTGTGTAAGGGGTGACAATAATCCCCTTACAGACTTTATTGCCAGTACTAAATCCGCAATCACTAAGATTTACGTGATCATTTTTTATTACTGGCAAGCATTTTACTCCGTTTAAAAAATTAAGCTGTTTTATAGGTGCTTTGCCGGAATCTAAAGCAATTTAGTAGGTAAATGCATTCTTTCTATCATGTGCGACGGAAAGTTAAGGGAAAAGATGGAGATCATCAAGGAAATGATCACTATGGACCGCCCGGCTGAATCGCATGAATATATGCGGGATCACCTGACATGGAGCCTCGAAGAGCTAAAAAGCTACCGGAATAAGCTCGGGCTTGCAGGTGAGCAGCCTGCACTGGTCCCTCCGGATAGCTGATCCTTCTTTTTATACCCTTCCCCCAAACCAGCACAGGGATTTACCATTTAGCTTCGTTTCTGACCACCTTACACAGGAAACGCAACTGCTATTTTAAAATAATTAATATGTTGCCTAAATAATAAAACTTAGATACGATGAGTGCCAACTGAAACCAGGTTATATACCATTACCGAAAGTGATGAGAAAACCAGGGACATCGATAGCATGAGAGAATGGACTGAACAACTGAAAAAGCAGACGTCAACTGGTTCTGAAGGCTCGGCGGCGGTCAATGTAAAGATCAAAGAGCGTTCGTGCTCAAATCCCTCGTGCCTGTACAGCAGATACACTGTTAAAGAAAAGACAAGCATCACTACAGATACGCCAGAGGCAGACAGAAAAAGCCAGTCCTTGCCTGGCCTGGACCCGGCCGGCTATTTTCTCATCAAACCGGACAAGGAAAACGGCACGTTAACTGTTGAACAGTATTGCTATGATTGCAGGCTGATCAGGAAGATAATCGGGAGTGACAACAGGGCGATTTTCCAGACGATCATCAATAACGGATGGGTGACAGTGCCAGGCCATGCCACTTATCTATGGAGAGAGCTAGGTAAGGCAAGTACGGCAATAATAAGCGGGCTACGGTACGTTCAGGACCACGAACTTCAACCAGAACCACCTGCAACCGGAAAACCCTCCGCCAGGTAACAGCCGATAGCTGCGACAAACTACATGTTTTTTCATATTTCCCCGATTAGTACCCGGCTAAAAGAGAAGATTTCTTTGCACCACCTCTGTAGCTGAAGAATCAAATGCACATTGATCTCTTATCAGGTTCTCACCCGAACCCGCGGCTAATTCTGTACTGATAAAGACAGATTTGCCGATAGTTTACCGGTATGCGAAGCAAGTGGTCAATAATTGCGCCTTTGTCAAGGGTCATATAAAATCGCATCGGAAAGTCATCTAGAGATATACATGCCCTTGAGGATACTATGACGAAAATCGAAGCTGTGGGCGTGAAAAAGACGTTCACGAAAAATATCGCTAAAAAGAATAACAGGGACCATAACGGAGAGACGCTGGCCCTCGGGGGCGTGGACATGACCATTAAAAAGGGAGAGTTCCACGTCATCCTTGGACCCAGCGGCTGCGGGAAGTCTACTTTCCTGGATCTAGTCGCAGGGCTCAGCAAGCCCACGGATGGCCAGATCCTGATTGACGGGAAGCATATAGAGGGACCGGGCCTGGACAGGGCAGTCGTGTTCCAGCAGTACGCTCTCCTGCCCTGGCGGACTGCCCGGGGTAACGTAGAGTTCGGCATGGAGAGCCAGAAGATCGGAAAAGCAGAGCGGGAAAAGATAGCGACCAATTACCTGTCGCTCGTCGGCCTCGCCGGGTTTGAAAACCACTACCCACACGAGCTTAGCGGCGGTATGAAGCAGCGCGTATCCATCGCCAGAGCACTATCCCTCAACCCGGACATACTTCTCATGGATGAGCCGTTCGCCGCGCTGGACGCCCAGACACGTGAGATCCTCCAGCATGACCTGCTACTGATCGCCAGTAAGACTAACAAGACGATCCTGTTCATCACCCACAGCATAGACGAGGCGGTGTTCCTGGCTGATCGCGTATCAGTCATGACCGCCAGACCAGGCTTGATCAAGAAAGTGGTGGACGTGCCGCTGACCCGGGAGCAGAGGCTGGGAGACGACGTCAAAGTCTCTGATGAGTTCGTTAAGATCAGGCACAATCTATGGGAACTCCTGAAAGAGGAAGTCATGAGAACTCAGGATACCTGCAACAAGTGCACAGTTGAAGTATGCACATACGGACAGAAGCCGGTCCAGGTGATCTGAATGAGCACGGTAACAGAAGCGCCTGTCGAGTACCAGGATTCTGGGTTCAGCGTGGACGGGATTGCGAAGATCGGCAAGAGTCTCGTGCACAAGTTGGGGGCGATTGTCATTTTCCTGATTCTATGGGAACTGGCGTCCGATTTTGGCTGGGTCAACTCTATCTTCATCCCGGCCCCGACGATCGTGCTGAATAAGGGTATCGCCCTGATACTTTCCGGCGAGCTGCTCAATCACCTGGGGATCAGCCTGTTTCGTGCCCTGGCTGGCTTCGGGCTGGCACTGGCCGTAGCGTTACCACTCGGGTTCCTGCTGGGCGGCTGGTTAAAGTCGTTTGAGGAAGCAATCAACCCGCTGCTGGGTGTCCTCAGCCAGTTGAACCCGTGGTCGATAATGCCTGTGTTCATCATACTGCTAGGCCTCGGTGAAGAGTCCAAGATCGCCATCATTTTCCTGATATGCGTGTGGCCGATACTGTTCAACACGGTAACAGGGATCAAGAATGTAGACCCGGCGCTGGTGAAGATGGCCCGCTCGGTGGGCTTGAGCAAGTTCCAGATGTTCTACAAAGTGCTGCTCCCGGCGTCCCTGCCAGTCGTGTTCGTGGGCGTCCGCTTCAGCGCGGTGTTCGCATTCTTCATGCTGATAGGCGCGGAGATGCTGGGCGCCAAATCAGGCCTCGGCTTCATGATGCTCCAGGCCCAGGGGACATTCCAGATACCCAAGATGTACGTAGGCATTGTGACCGTGGCGATCCTGGGCATTGTAATCAACTACCTCATGGTCCGCATTGAAAAGCGGATATCCAGGGGTAAAGAAGAGATCGCGATTTAAAATAATTATTATCAAAGGAGAGAAATATATGGCAGATAAAAAGTTAATAACGTACGCTGTGGGGGTTGTGGCGATCATTGTGATCATCGCGGTAATCGTACTCGCTTCCGGCGTTCTGAATACCAACAGTAGTACTGCAAAAGCAGAAACAAATACCGTCAAGGCCAACGTTAACAAGGACTGCGCCGGGACACCCTGGTTCGTGGGACAACAGAAAGGTTTCTTCAACGATTCAGGTATTAAGTTCATAGACGGCGGGCACCTGGACTGGTCGCTCCAGCCAGCTGCGCTGACCAGCGGCCAGACCAGCGTATGGAGCGGGCATCCTAATACCCTTATCAACCTGATCCAGGGTGGCGCAAAGGTCAAGGGCGTCATGCTTGACGGGGCAGAGCCGCTCAACGGTAACGCCCCGGAAAACCTGGGCAAGAACCACATGCACTGGCTCGTCCTGGACAACAGCCCGCTGAAGACTCCCGCCGATATAAAAGCCTTTAATGCTAAGAACAACCGCAAGGTCAAGATCGCCGTCGGTGCCACAGGCATATGCGCTGATCTCGAAACCAACGCCTGGCTGAGGAAGAACAACCTGTCCAAGGACGACATCGAATACGTGATCCTCTCCGACCCGCTGCAGGAAGCTGCTCTCAGGAACGGGGAAATCGACGTGGCAACCCTGCACCCGCCCTTCTTCACCGCTGCTGAACAGCATGGGGGAGTCAGGATATACTTTACCAGCACGGATGCGTTCGGAACCGATGCAGGTACAGGCCTGCTAGTATTCAGCGAGGACTTCATCAAGAACAACCCTGACACCGTGAGAAAGTTCACCAAGGCATTCCACCAGGCCTTAGTCTGGTCCAACGAGAACCGCGCCGAAGCCGGTGAAATCACCGCCAAGGAGATCGGGCTGGAGAAATCCACCGTGCACTACTACAGCTACACGGGCAGGATCACCGATGAAAAGCTGCAGGTATGGATCGACGCCATGGTGGCCGACGGCCTGCTCAAGCCGGGAGAGATCAAGCCTTCCGACCTGTACACGACTCAGTTCTCAGATCTGTGGGAGCCGGGAACAGATCACTAAAACGTAGTAAACAGACTAAATAAGGGGCTATCACACCCCTTTTTATTATTATAATTATCTCCCGTTTTATTTTTTGATTCTATCCGGACGAACGTGGGGAATTTTAGAAGTAAAGATCAGGAATATGACGATTTTTAGGGATAATTTAGGAGTATCTGGACATCATGAAAAAAGCAACAGTCAATTGTATCACAAGCGCTATAGCAGGAGATGGTGACGACGGGTAAGACTGCACTCGGACCATTTTCGGCACTGATCGCCACGATGATAGTGGTGGTCCTGATCAGCGGATGCACTTCGGTTTTACCGGACAAACAGGACACCAGGCCGGCAGGCGATACCGGCAGTGATAACACGGGCGAAAAACAGGGGGCTTACGAGGTTGAAGATACGGCCACAGCTGTCAGAGTCACAGGCCAGGATTCCGTGATAACAAAGGGATTCTTGCTCACGGATAATTACTATATCGTCAACAGCCAGTTCGATGGCGACCCGGGCAATATACTCTTATGGCAGCTGATTAGCACCGACGATCAGAGCGTGAAAGACACCGGCAGACTCGCCGGTAGCAAACCCGATTCGGGCTTCCGCAGCTATAAAACCCCGGAGAGCCCCACGGGCACCGTAAACGACTCCTATTACCTTCAGGTTAACGGGACAGGCAGATGGACAATAGAGTTCGTCAGGCCAGTAGACTTCAGTAAGGCCAACGACTTACCATTTACGCTCACAGGCCAGGGACGCCAGGCCTCGCCGCTGATCCACTGGGGTAAAGGCAACGTGACAATGGATGTCACCTATAACGGCAGGAACGGGACTTCGTTCTACATCCTGGTATTCCAGAATGACCCGGTGAACGAGGGCTATTTCTACGAGTGGAGAGACCATACCGGCCTTGATAATATCCGTTATGCAGACGGCGCTACCACCTATACCGTACCCTTCAGCAATCATGTCGTAATGGCCCCCCAGAGCTTTGACTATGCCTACCTTATCGTATATACGAGTGATCCGACGAGTAGTTGGCAAATCAAAATATCGTAAAAGAGAACTGTGATAAGAAGAAGGTTTGTCGCTGCTAATATCAGATATTAGCAGCAGTTTTTCTATTGGTTATCCCGTACAGACTCTGCCGGGCATCCCTGAAGCAGAAACTCTGATGGATCACGTTCTCGGTCAGCAGGCGATCCAGTGCATACCGGACAGTGCGGGGAGGAAGGTATGTCGCTCGGACAATGTCTTTCTGGGTCAGGTTGCTACCCGTTTCCAGCACCTTGTATACAAGCTTGGCTGATGGGGGCAAACGATCGATCTGAGACGGGGTAGTGTGCTTGGACACACTGCTCGAGGCGATGGACACATAAGTCATTTGATGTAGCTCCAATCCCCTATATGATTTAACGATAGTTAAGTCTTTCGGTAAGGTGACGTTGGCTGATTTCGATGATAAACAGTGTTAATTTTTTATTAATAGACTGAGATCTTAAAAGGCAAAATGGTGTATATCGGCCGGGTGATCGATATTACTCGTAGTAATTTAATATGAAAAAAAAATCACTTATTGTAATATTTTATGAACTTTTGCTTAATCTTAGAATAGGAGATGGCCCCAGCGAAATGGTCCCGGACGGCGGGCAATGAGGAGCACCACAAGAAGTATATGCACTTGCACATCAGAAAGAGTTCACGAGGATTATAGCGTTTAAAGGGCGATGTTTATAATAAAAAGTGATGGTCAGTCGCTTAATTCACGACCACCCCGGTATGCAGCCCATAGAGGCTCTGTCTGGCATCCTTGAAGCAGAAGCGCTCCGTGATGACATTTTCCTGCCGCAGGCGGTTAATTGCGTAGCGCACAGTCCGCGGGGGCAGATAGGTCCTGTTAATGATCTCCTTCTGAGTCAGGTTACCGCTGGATTCAAGGACTTTGAAGACCAGCTTCGCAGACGGCGGAAGGTGCTCAATCCTGGGCGATACGGTTAATTCCGGGTTACTGCCGGTAAAGGCAAAAACGATCCCTCATGGTATGTTTCTCCATCACTAAATACACTTAACGATAGTTAAGTCTTTCGGTTGATTAACGATTGTTAATAACCAACTGATAGAAGACTATACGGAAGAACAGAAATTTGCTGGCGCCAAAAACCAGGCCGGTTGCGGTCGGCCCGGTATCAGCTAGAGTGAGATCGCCTCAGGAGGATAGGGGGGCAATCTATAAGGCGGTGCTATTTGGAGTTAAAACGATGTCTTCAAAGCGTCGCACTAGACGCCGGACACCCCCGCACTGAGTCCGTAGAGGCTCTGCCGGGCATCTTTAAAGCAGAAACGCTCTGTGATTACATTTTCCCCTCGCAGGCGGTTGAGCGCATAGCGCACCGTCCTCGGAGGAAGGTACGACCGTTCGATGATCTCCTTCTGAGTCAGCATAGTACTGTCCTCAAGCACTTTGAAGACCAGCTTCGCAGACGGCGGAAGATGCTCGATCCTGGGCGATACGGTTAATTCCGGGTTACTGCCGGTAAAGGCAAAAACGATCCCTCATAGTATGTTTCACCATACCTACATGTACTTAACAATAGTTAAGTCTTTCGATCAGGGCAACTTCAAGGTGATCAAGTGCCTTTTGAGATCTAATTATCAGCACTCGCGCGGATTCTTGGCTGGTGGACAACCGCTGTCGCGTGCTACAACAATTTTTCGGAACTGTCATCACCACGGTAAGGATGCGGTGATAGCGGATCCCTGCCAAATGGCTAATCAAAAATAATAAAAATTAGCGGCGGATACGAAGCGGTCAACAATATGGTTTAGTCTGTCGCCTTCCATAGTATACGGGGACAGATCTGTATGAATATGTGCTGTCAGTGGCTCTCATTTCGCTGCCAGCCCTCCCCGGAGGAAGCGTCGCAGCTCGTTCTCGTCGTACGGTATCGCCGACCTTTTCCCAGGACTATGCCCGATTTCCAGGGTAGCCTGGATTCCCCGCCTTTTCTCGGACAGGGCGTCGTCTATGCGGTCAGCGGCTGTGGCCAGGGTGGCAAAAGCCATCCCTTCTGGGCTTCTGAAGTTTCGGATTCATCAACAACCTGATGTGCCCGGGAGAATATGAAGCTGATCATTCCGGCCATATTTAGTCAAATTTGCTGTTTTCGGGGTGAATAATGTAAAAATTGCCTGTACATTCAACGCTAAATAGCAGGCTGGCGAAGTAATCGATGAGCTGATCGCCAGGTATGACCAAAAACACGTTCTACAGAGAATCAAACAGTTACAGGATCGCTGTAGATGACTCTGGCGTAGGTAGCGTCCGCGTGCTCAAGAGGATCAACTTCAAGACCTTTATCCAGCTTTTCAGGGACCTGTTTGTCGAGATGAAGAAGGTCGATCCCGCGGGGTCCCACGTCGTGTTCTACGTTTCCCGCTCCCTCTACGAGGAGATGTCGGATAACACCCGGGAATTCATAGACTTCTGTAACGTCTGTATGAATACCACGTTCGAACTGATCATCGTCGAATGACCTTAAAAGTGCAAATTTTGCCTGTATAAGTACCTATTTAGAACCCGCTCTAGATATGATCGAAAACAACAAGAGGGACTGAAGAGCTATGGAAACTAGTGTCAGGAAGAAGGCCGAGTTGATCGAGACCGGCGGCGTGACTGTCGATGCGTCGTTTGCGCCTTTTAAGAGCAGAGCCACTGCGGGCCCGGGAGCGGGCCTGGAGTCCATCTTCGTAAATATCGACGGGCACAGAGTCAGGCTGGGAGTCCGCACGGTGTCGAAGTTCAGCGCGGTCTTGCAAGGCGACATAGTCACGATCTTCAGTAATGGTCAGGAGTTCGCCCGGGGCCGTCTCGAGCAGCCGATCACCCACTGCCCTAAGCAGGTCTATATCACTGTAAGCGAGCGCTGCGTATTCGACTGCAAGTTCTGCCCGGTGCCAAAACTGCAGGGCAAGGTCAAGACCGATGACGAGATCAGGCAAATGGTCAGGGCTGGTAAGAAAAATAGTGAGCTGTCCGCGATCTCTATCACCTCGGGCGTCTGGAAGACCCCCGAAGAGGAAGCCCATAAGATCGCCGCGGTCGTCAGGCTGATCAAAGAAGAGCTGGGAGACCGGGATGTCCCGATCGGGGTCTCGATCTATGCGACAGACGGCTCTTCAGAGCTGCTTAAAGAGGCGGGCGTCGCGGAGATCAAATATAACGTAGAAACGGTCGACAGAGATATATTCCAGAAGGTCTGTCCTGGCCTGTCGTTCGATTTTATCGTCAAATCCCTCGAGCAGGCGGTAGAGGTTTTCGGCCGAAACCACGTGTTCTCTAACATTCTCATCGGAATGGGCGAGTCGGACGAGACGATCATCTCGGGCATGGATATGCTGGCCAGCAAAGGTGTCATCCCCATTCTCAGAAAGACCAACCCTCACCCCCTCAGGGCAGGGGAGATCACGATCGAACCGGTCAGCGCCGCAAGGCTACTGAAGCTGGCAGGGGAGCAGCGACGCATCCTGGAGAAGTACGGGCTCGATACGAAAAAAGCCCTGACGGGCTGCATACCGTGCACAGGATGCGACGTGACCCCAATTATTGACCTGTAACGTTATCGGGGAGAGCCCCTTTGTGCATATATAACCTGCATCAGCGGGTTGTCTCGGGGATCTGGCAAAGATGCAATTTCTGCCCCAATCCCCGGGAATATATATTTTGCGAGTCCTGTCACATGTGTGAATCATATGGTATTGAAAAGAAGGAATCGCTTTTGCGGCAGTTCTGTTGAGGATAGCGCCTGATGACCCAGAGCAGGAAGAAACGAGATACAAGCCACAACTGAGAGCGTATGGCGAGTACATTTCCGGACACATCAACCTACCCGAGTACCGCCCCACTTATGTGAAGATGGCGAGAGCACTGCGCGTCGTCACCCAGATCGGGGGCAGCTGGAGGACGTCTGACCGCGTACAGACGCTCCTTGAGTTGGGAGAGGTGTTGAAAAGCCTGTACCAGCTGGAAATGGAAGCTGAGCGGATAAACGATACGCTTATCCGCGAGCATATCTTTGACAGGCTGGAAGTGATATCTTCAAAGCGCCGATCGATCGCCGAAGAAATCAGGTGGGAGATCGCGGAATCGAAAAACTCGGTAACCGTTAAAGACGATGAAGGTGATACGAATGCGACAACCTGAAGGTATGTATGAAGAATGGGAGTGTACTCCCGGGACCAGTAAAATCGATCTGTCCGAAATTGCTATGGCAATTAGTTTTTGCAAGGCAGATGAAAAATACGAAGGCAACGATGCGTATCTCCGCGGTATGATCCGCTTTCTCAACGAGCAGATACTGGTAGCGGGCTACACCGGCCTGAACTGAACGCTGCCAGCCAGATAATAGGCGTGCCATACAGGTATTCCGATCATTTACACGGAAATTTTTTTAGGATATTTATACGGTAAGGCCACTATTTAAGTAAAAATTGGCCTTTCAGGCAATATCTGTCGGTTACATCCATCCGGGTATGGTACCGGTTATTGAGGCAATAATTGCTTCTTGATACATCATTTTATCAGTGGTGTTATTAGGTAAATATGAGGTTCTTATGGCTATAGAAAAAGCATTCGATGAACTAACGAAAGATTCCATTTCGAGAAGAAATCTGCTGAAAGCCGGTGCTGTCGTGACAGCTGGCATCGCCGGAGCTTCTTTGGCAGGATGCATCAGTAACGGTCCTTCTGCTACTCCTACTTCCGCACCGACTGTAGCGCCGACGGATAAGCCGCTAGCTAAGGTCGATACACTCAAGGTCGGCTATCTGCCTAGCGATCACCAGTCATCCCTGTTCGTGGCCAAGACTAAGGGCTACTTCGACAAGTACAAGCAGGGCACAGAGTTCACCAAGTTCGACTCAGGCGCCAACATCCTTAAGCAGATCGCCTCTGGTGCGCTCGATATCGGCCTGGTGGGCGTACCCTCGGTCGTCATGTACGTAGATAAGGGCACTCCCGCTAAGATCATCGCGCCGATCCACCAGAACGGTTCTGCACTGATAGTCAAGAAGGGTTCCGGCATCACCGATATCAACGGCCTGAAGGGCAAGAAGATCGCGATTCCCTCGCAGGCGTCGATCCAGGATGTCTACCTCCGGCAGGTCCTGACAGACAACGGCATCGACTACGCGAAGGACGTCAACGTCGTGGTAGTGCCCGCAGGCCAGATCGTCGGTGCTCTCACCCAGGGTACGGTCGATGCGGCGTTCCCGTGGGAGCCGTTCATCACACTGGCTGTCCAGCAGAATGTGGCAGACGTGCTATTCTGGACCAACGACAAGTTCCCGCACCACCCGTGCTGCTCGATCGTCGCAACCAACGACATAGTCAGCAAGGCTCCGGGGTCCATCGTGTCCTTCCTCGAGGCACACCGGGATGGCACGAACTTCGTGAATGCCAACCTGCTGGACACGGCGCAGATCGCCGGATCGAGCGAGTGGCTGAACCTGGACGTCGACGTGGAGAAGTCTTCAATCTCCCATGCTGAGTTCATTTACAAGCCCGAAGAGACGTTCGTCGCGGGTACGGAAAAGTTCGCGTCAGACCTGAAGAAGTTAGGCACGGTCACGCAGACGCTGACGAGAAACGAACTGTTCGACTTTACTTACCTGAACAAGGTCATAGCGAGTCCGATCTCTTCGCTCAAGTCGGAGTAAAAAGCTAAAAGTGGGTTCCATGACAGGCCTGAAAAAATCCGATCTCGTCGATCTGCTCCTCGGAGCGTCCGGGATATTGACAATCCTGGTGCTCTGGGAACTGATCACGGGAGTCTTCCACGTATTCGTGTGGATAGTCCTCCCCCCGCCGACTGACGTGTTCGCCACGATGATCAAGATGATCCTCAATGGCGACCTGTTCGTCAATGTCGGGTACACCCTCCTCAGGGTGCTGGGAGGCTTCGCGCTTGCCGCCGCCATAGCTCTGCCTCTGGGCATCGCCATGGGCTGGCTGCCGGTAGTATCAAAGATCATGGACCCCGTAGTGGAGATTTTCAGGCCTGTGCCCCCGACCGCGTGGATCGGGCTGTCGATCCTGTGGTTCGGGCTGGGCTGGAACTCTTCCATATTCCTCGTGTTCGTGGGAGCGTTCTTCCCGATCATCATCAACACGATATCAGCAGTCAGGTCTGTGGAAAAAAGGTTGATTGAAGTAGCGTTTACCTTCCGCGCCAGAGACCTGAACGTGCTGACTAAAGTGGTAATACCAGCTGCAGCTCCTACGATTTTTACAGGGCTGAGAGTGGGAATGGGTATAGGTTGGATGTGCGTGGTGGCAGCCGAGATGATCGCCGTCAAGTTCGGGCTCGGCAACATGATCATCGAATCGTCGAACTTCGCGCAGACCGACAGGGTCATCGTCGGAATGATCACGATCGGCATCATGGGCCTGCTCCTGAACTACATCTTCGTGCTGATCGGAAGACGGGCTTTTGGCTGGCAGCAAAGCATCAACAGAGAGGGATGAAAACGTGGCTGATAATATCCGGATACGAAATGTAAATAAAAGCTACAACGGCAATCGAAATGGCAGCAAAATGTTGGCCATCGATAACGTTTCGCTGGAGATCAACGACACCAAATTTATCTGCATAGTGGGTCCGTCAGGCTGCGGAAAGTCTACCCTGTTGAGGATGATCGCCGGGCTCGAGAAGATAAACGACGGTGAGATCCTGATCGGTAACAACAAAGTCGAATCGACGCTGACTCTCCCGGGAATAGGATTCGTTTTCCAGGAGTACACGCTTTTCCCCTGGAGGACGGTCCAGAAGAACGTGGAGTTCGGGCTGGAGATCAACAAGGTCCCCCCGGGTGAACGGAAGAAAATTGCCGATAAATACATCGACATGGTCGGCCTCTCCCGGTTCCGGGATTCTTACCCGTACGAACTTTCGGGCGGAATGAAGCAGCGGGCGGCGATCGCCAGGACAATGGCAGTCAATCCGGACATCTTGCTGATGGACGAGCCCTTCGCCGCCCTGGACGCCCAGACGAGGAACATCCTGCAGGAGGAGCTGCTGGACATCTGGAAGGCCGACAAAAAAATCGTCCTCTTCGTCACCCACAGTGTAGACGAAGCAGTGTACCTCGCGGACAAGGTAGTCATCATGACCGCCCGGCCCGGCCGGATTAAGGAGATCGTAGACATTGACCACCCTCGCCCAAGGGGACGCACCGATCCAGCCATCGCCGAGGTCAGGGAACAGATCCTGAAATCGCTGTTCGAAGAGGTAACGAAGCTATCGCAGTAAAAGAGCAAAAGAGCAAAAGAAACGAATGGAGAGAAAACATGAGTAACAAGCCAGTTATCTGGGAAGAGCTGACGCTGGACAGGGCCCTCGACCTGGCCGAAAAAAGAGGCATCATTATCTTTCCGGTCGCAACGACCGAGGCGCATGGAAACCACCTACCCCTGGGTACAGATACGTACACCGCAGAGTGGATCGCAGAAGAGTTGAGCCGAATCACAGGGCTGCCGGTCCTGTCCCCTACCCCGATCCGGGCGGGCACATCACCCACGTTCCACTATGATCTGAAGGGCGATCCGGCACGGGGTACGCTGGCCATCGGCCACAGTACGATGCACAACCTGATCAAGGACATCCTGCGCAGTCTCTGGACAGCCGGCTTCCGGAAGATCATCATGGTACAGGGACATGGCCAGGAGCCTAACTTCCAGGTGATCACCCAGGAAGTGGCCACCGAGCTGCGGAGGGAAGGAAAGCCACTGTTCATCGCTGCGGCAACCTACTGGGAACTGGCGGCCGAGACCCTCCGCCGCGAGCTGACGACCCCGTTTTATCACTCGGGCGAGGAAGAGACCAGTAACATCCTCTACGTCCGGCCCGACCTAGTCAGGATCGACGCCGCAACCGGGAAAGAGCTGAAGCCCCTGGTGGCAAAGACCCTGCTGAAGCGGTCGATCACCCAGGATGAAACCGAGACTTTCCAGGTCTTCGACATCGCCCAGATCATCCCCGTTCCGCCTCCGGGCCACAGGAGTACCGGCGGCATCGGCACCACGGAGCAGATCAAGAGCGCATCGGCCGAAAAAGGGGGGAAGGTCCTCCACCGGGCTGTCGAAAGGTACCTTGACCTCGTCCGGGACCTGGAGCAATACTACGCTCCTGCCGAGGTACCGGGTGTCGACGTACGTGAACGCCCTGAAACCCCCAGGTTCAAGGTAGAGTATTGAGTGTAATCCCATCATAGACTTACACAGGCAAGAGTAGCAATGGCATTCGACAAACCTATCGATAAGCAAGCGCTGAGGAGCAGAGCGGACGGCTTCACTGAGTCGGTCATCCGGGAGATGACCCGCCTAGCGTTAAGATATAATGCGATCAACCTGGCCCAGGGGTTCCCGGACTTCCCGGCACCCCCGGAGCTGAAACAGGCGGCCTGCGCCGCCATCAACGCTGACTACAACCAGTACGCGATCACCTGGGGAGCTAAGGAGCTGCGAGACGAACTGTCGAGAAAAGTCAGCTCTTATAACGGCATGGATTTCGATCCGGAGACTGAGATCACAGTCACCTGTGGCTCGACAGAAGCCATGATGACCTCGATGCTGGCGTTCGTGAACAAGGGCGATGAGGCGGTGGTGTTCGAGCCATTCTACGAGAACTACGGTCCCGATGCGGAGATCTCCGGCGCCACGCCCCGGTTTGTCCGGCTGGACGACGATCTCAAAATCGACGAGGAATCGCTTAAGGCGGCGTTCTCTAAGAAGACACGGGTGGTCGTGATCAATACCCCGAACAACCCGACGGGGAAAGTCTTCACAATGGCCGAGTTGCGGATGATCGCCGACCTGTGCATCGATTACGATGCGATAGCGCTGTGCGACGAGATCTACGAGCACATCCTCTACGATGGCCGGAAGCATGTATCGATGGGGAGCCTGCCGGACATGCGTGACAGGACCGTCACCCTCGGCAGCTTCTCCAAGACGTATAGTGTGACAGGATGGCGAGTCGGCTATGCCCTGGCAACTAAAGAACTCACCACACCCATACGGAAGATCCACGATTTCCTGACCGTGGGCGCACCTGCCCCGCTGCAGCAGGCTTGTGCCGCCGCCCTCAGGATGGATGATTCGTATTATCAAGGCCTGGCAGAGGAGTATGACGGCAAGCGAAAACTCCTGTATAAAGGCCTGAAAAACGCAGGATTCAAGTGCGAACTGCCTGAAGGCGCATATTACATCCTGACGGACATCAGCGACTTCGGCATGCCGGATATCGAGTTCGCACGCAACCTGATCGAAAAGGTAGGCGTGGCAGCTGTGCCCGGCAGCAGCTTCTACCGCAACGGCGGCCACAACAAGCTGCGATTCACGTTTTCCAAGAAAGACTCAACGCTCGAAGAGGCCTGCCGGCGCCTGAACAAGCTGGCACTGTAGAAGGGATATACTATGGCGGAAAAGAAATACTGGGATAAGAGAATCGAGACAATGCCGAGAAAGGAGCTCGAAAAGTATCAGCTGAAGCTCCTGAACAAAGAGCTGAAGTTCGCCCGGCGGGGGTCGCCGTACTACCACGACGTCCTGCCGAAGGAAGACCTGAAGTCTATCGATGATCTATCGAAGCTGCCCTTTGTGACCAAGCAAATAATCAGAGAGCGCCAGCAGACCAGGCCGCCTTTCGGCGATATGGTCGCGGTGCCGGAGAAGGAGATCGTTTACATCTCCGCTTCAAGCGGCTCCACGGGCGTCCCGACGGCGTCTCCGTTTACAGCGCAGGACTTCGACGACTTCATCGACTGCGAGGCCCGGCTGTTCTGGCGCAGCGGCATGCGCAATACAGACAGGTACATCCATGCGCTCAACTTCTCGCTGTTCATCGGCGGGCCTTGTGTGCTGGGAGCGCAGAAGCTGGGAGCGCTGAGCATCCACGCGGGCACGGTCCCCTCGGAGCGGCTGCTGACCATGATCCAGCAGTTCAAGCCCAACTGGACCTGGACTACTCCTTCGTATGCCTGGTATCTTGGTGAGACCGCGCTGAAGATGGGCCTGGACCCGAAGGAGCTCAGCATCAAGAAGATCATCGTATCCGGGGAGCCCGGCGGGGCCATAAAGGCGACCAGAGAAAAGATCGAGGAGCTGTGGGGCGCCGACCTATACGAATACTATGGCCTGTCTGATGTCTTCGGGGCGAACGCGGGCTCGTGCACCTGCAAATCAGGAATACACATCGAGGAAGATCACCAGATCGTCGAGGTCCTGGACCCTAAGACCGGAGAGCCGGTAGGCGAGGGAGAGCGGGGCGAGATGGTGCTCACCACGATCAAAAAGCACGCCAGGCCCCTGATTCGCTTTAAGACAGGCGATATCGTCACCTACACGGACGAAAAATGCGAGTGCGGCCGGACGTTTAAACGCCTGCACGGCATCATGGGCAGGACCGATGACATGCTCATCATCAAGGGTGTCAACATCTTCCCCAGCGACGTCGAGGCGGTCGTCCGCAGCAAGCCGTACCTGACTGGCGAGTACCGGATCATTGTGGACCGGCAGGATCATCTGGATACGATCACGATCGAGGTCGAGAACCTTGACAAGACACCCGAAGAGGTCACAAAGCTGGTCTCCTCGGAGATCAAGTCTCGCATAGGCGTGGGCGCCGACGTGATCGTGCTGAAGCCTGACTCGCTGCCCCGCGAGACTCACAAGGCTAAAAGGCTGATTGACCGCCGCCAGAACGTGTGGAGCTAAAAGCGTAAATTAATAATCCCTGCGCGTGCGGGGAGCTGTTTTTATTTTTGATGGTTGATTATCGGCCCCTGGTGTCCCCGGGATAGTGACTGAAGCGTTACGTTTACGACGTTTTTAGGGCTTAAATCCCAAATATCAAGAGGCCGGTGCCGGGGGATTTTGGCACCGGAAAACGTGTATTTGTTTAGTTAGATATCTTCACCCGTCTGGCGTTGTCTAACTCGTACTGCACCAGCTCGTCGAACTTGAACTGCACTTTCTCCATTTTGACCACTTCAGAGAGATGGCCGTGGATGGACGGGTGCTTCGGCACTGCCTTGCAGCCCGTCGCCTTTGCGGTGGACAGGTCGAACATGCCGATCTTTTTGGAGATCTGGACGATCTCTTCTTTATCCAGCGCGATCAGCGGGTGGTTGATCGGGAAGTCTACGCCGTAGATTTCCGCCAGCATATTGTCGGACGTCTGCGATGCCACCTGGCCCATGGAGGAGCCGGTGATGATGCCGTGAGCGCGTTCGCTTTCGGCGATCGCCCGGGAAACCTTGTACATCAGGTGCTTGCAGAAGACGCAGGTGTACTTCTGGTTGCCCTTTTCGAGGAATGCCTGCAGGTTAGCGCCGTGAGGCATGATATAGGCGGTCATTTCGTGGCCCGGACACCACTTCTTGAGCTCCTTGAGCGTGGTCAGGGCCCGGTTCATCGTGGTATCGTCGAAGTAGGGGGCGTTATGGAAGAACACTGGTATGATCTCACAGCCCCGCTTCATCATGAGCCAGGCAGCTACGGGTGAGTCGATGCCGCCGGAGATCATGGCCACCATCTTGCCCTGGCTGCCGAGAGGCATGCCTCCGACACCCTTGAGGATATCGGTGAAGAGATAGGATCCAGAGTCACGGATCTCCACGTGGATGGCGTGGTCAGGGTTCTTCAGGTTTACCTGGGGGTTTCGATCTCTGATCGCGTTAAAGACAGCGTCGCCGCATATCCGGCCGATGTCCTGTGACGTGAAATTTTGATTCTTACCCCCGGAATGTCGGGCCATGATACCGAAGGTTTCGTTGGCCTGTATGATCTCCTTGCCGATGACGGCAGCTGCGGCAGCAGCCTCATCGATAGACGGACCGGTAGATATTGCAGGGCTGCAGGATACAACGCCGAAAACCTTGCCAACAGAAGCCGGTGCTTTCGGATCCCGGGAATTGACAAAGATCCGGCCGCGTTCCTTGACGATGCTATCGTAGGCGATCTGATCCTGGTCAAGCATCGCCTTGAGATTTTTTATCAGCAGCTCTTCGTACTTTTTCCTGATCTGTTCACTTTTAATGGCAATTTCGCCATAGCGAACTATGACAGTGTTAAAATCCAACTCAATCACCTTTCTAATCCTTCGTTGAGACTTCCGCTGCGGAAGCCTCGTAGATCCAGTGTCACGTAGTTAAAGCCCTGTCTGCTGATGTGATCTACGATCTTTTCCCGGTGCTCGATAACTCGGGGAATGTCCTCCGGAGACACCTCGATACGGGCGATGTCCCCGTGATACCTCACCCGAGTCTGCCTGAAGCCTAGCCCGCGCAGCAGCTTTTCAGACTCGTATACCCGGGTCAGGCGGTCTTCAGTAATCAGTGTACCATAGGGAAACCGGCTCGCCAGGCATGCGCCCGACGGCAGGTCCCAGGTAGGGAGGCCGGCCTGTCTGGACAGCTCTCTGATCTCACTTTTAGTAAGTCCGGCTTCCAGTAGCGGGCTCCTGACCCCGAGCTCTTTTGTTGCAGTCATGCCCGGCCGGAAATCGTCAGGGTCGTCAGCGTTGGCGCCATCGACGATATACCGGAGACCAAGTTCATCCTGTAGCTTCTTCAGCGCGGAAAAACGAACCTTCTTGCAGAAATAGCACCGCTCGCGCGGGTTTGCCACGAATTCCGGGCTTTCCAGTTCATTCGAGACGATAATCACATGCTGAACGCCCATATGCAGAGATAACTCTACAGCCCGATCCCGGTCTTCGGGCGGCAGGGTCGATGATGTTGCCGTCACGGCGACTACCCGGTCCGGGCCAAGCGTATCCACAGCGCACTTC
>CAZJRS010000030.1:0-24629 GCA_964548585.1 uncultured Methanocella sp.
TTGAGGGTTAGTTGTGTCGTTGTGGTTGAGGGTTAGTTGTGTCGTTGTGGTTGAGGGTTAGTTGTGTCGTTGTGGTTGAGAGTAAGTTGTGGTGTTCTGGTGGTTTTATTCTTTAGTTGTTGTCGTAGGGTGGCGGGAACCACCACATATTTATCGTTTTACGCGTATCGGTTCTCTTATGCCAGAGCCTACGGCTGCGGATTCGCTTAAGTATGCGGGTTTGAAGACCCGTCAGCTTTTGTTGCCTTTCAGCCTCAAAAAGTGGCTGGGTTCTTATCTTAAGCTGAGCGGTATGGGTGGTAAAGACGACGCTGTGTCTGCGGAGATGCGTCGTCTCCGGGTCTATTACCGGGGTACCAGCCTGTTAGCGAAGGCTGCGCTGCTGTTTGTCGTTCTGGGCTTTTTCCTTCCGTTTACCGTAGTATTCGTGGGGATGGAAGGCTTCTTTGTTATCCTGATCGCCTATATTGGGCTGATGATTCTGGTATCGCTCGTCGGACTCGTCCTTGAGGTGGCGCTTGATGCGATCTTTTCCCTTCAGCATGAAGGAAAATCCTCTTTTAGGAAATCCTCCGGGGACTTCATCACCCTACTGATGCACAGGACTGGCCTCGTGGGTGGATACATGCTGATCAAGCTGGTTATAGATATGTTTCTTATGACCGCAGTGATGGCTATGTTTATCCCTGCCCTGGTAGGCGCTATGGCTGTGATGCTGTACGTTATAGACGCAGTGCCGGCTGGTGTGGACGTACGCTCTGTTGCGACCTACGGTCTGATCTTTGTACTTGTTCTCGGACTACTGGGATTTTTAGCAACCATCTTCATATCTGTCTTTGCATCTGCTTTCTATGGCTACTATACAGAGCACGCTGTTAGACTGATGCGGACAGAATGATATCTATTCAATGAAAAAAGTTAGCGGGTAGTCTTTCCCGGATCGCTTCGACGATCTCCCGGTGTACTACTTCCTGGCTTTGTTCGGCGCTGATGATCACACCGTTTGGATGCTTTCCGATCTCGAGGAAATTTTCTCTGACTTTACACAGGTACTCTTCCTTCTCAAAGGCATCTAGCTGGCTTTTCCTCTGGTTGACGATGCGGGAGAGGCCCGTTGAGGGGTCTATGTCGAGTATAATTACCAGATCTGGCTGTGGTGAGAACCGTTCGTTATCTTCCCGGATCTTCAGCATGTCGAGGCCTTTGGCCCCCTGGTATGCCATATTTGACTGGTAGAAGCGGTCCATGACTACGACTTTGCCGGAGCCTAGCGCCGGAATGATGTTGTTTTCGACATCTTCTTTTCTGTCTTCCATGAAGAGCCTCAGCTCCTCTTCGGGGCTGGTATGCTCATGGGCGACCGCTCTTCGCGCGATCTCACTGCCGTACGGTCCCGAGGTGGGCTCCTTCAGGATTACGTGCTCAATTTTTCTGTCATGCAGCCACCTGTCGAGCATTTTAATCTGGGTTGACTTGCCTGCGCCATCAATGCCCTCTATGCTGATCAGGAATCCCTTATCATGACTCATCCTCTGCTCATTGACTGTCAACGCTAAAAAATCTGCCGCATAGTTTTGTGCATGCACATGAAAAAATATAAGTTCTCAGGTAGTAATTATTTATCATGTCATTCCTGGCACTTCGGGCGCTTGCCTGCTGCGGATTTCTGGTTGTCCTGGTGCCTGCTCTGGCTTTGCAGACCCCATCAGGTATCTCGCATGGACTCTACGGAATTACTATCAGTACTATGGGTGGGGCAATTCTTTTCGCGGGAGGCATCGCTTTCGCTCTGGCCATGGAAAACACTCTGCTTCGGGCAGGGGGGAACGCTGCGTTCATAGCACTTTACGTGGCTGCTGCCGGTACGTGTGCGGTTGGTACCGCATACTGTATGTCCGGCGTCTATCCAGTTAACACGTCGGTTGCCGTGTTGGCGTTTTCTGTGCTCTTGATATTAGCGGGCTTACTATGGTGGAGGTTTTATGGCGTTGCTACTGGCTGATCTGATTATTATGGTTATGCCATCTTCAATCGTCGTCGCCCTATTGTCAGTACTCATCTCGGTAAAGGTGCACCGGCTGTTTGGGACATGCCTGTCTCGCTGGATGTTAATTTTCGCCCTGTCCATAGCTATATACGCCCTGTCATCCGCCTTATCTGCCTTTAGCGAGGCGGCTCTTGCTTTAGCTGATGTCAGTATTATTGCTGCCGGCTTTGCCGCTTATGCCGCTTCTCGCTGGCTGAAGGGGACGTTTGAGGTTGGGGCAACGCATGACCGTTAAGGCAATTGTCGATGCTGCCCGTGCTGTACCAGCCTATGCGGGAGTTGCAATCTTCTCCGCGGGAGCTGTTCTCTTCATAGAACACATCGGGCCCGATTATGCAGTACGGCTGTACTCTTTGTTTGGCAGGATCTGCGGCGAGGCTCCGGCCGAAGCCGAATGTCTCTGTGCAGTGACCGCCGGGTTTACATTTTACATCTACCGGGCGGGTGACTTCATCCTCCTGCTGCGGATATCCGGACGTTTTAGCGCGAGGCCGCAACTCGTCTGGGCTTCATCCGATTACATTGACCCTGTAACCGATGTGCTTCTGCCTGCCCGGGCCCAGGTACATCGGGAAGCCGAGGCTCTGTTGAGGCAGTACGATTTTTTTAGATAGAACCTGATCTAGCTGGGTGCTTTGTGGTTGATCTGGGGTGGTTATGGGGGTGTGCTTGGGTAGTGAGCTTGGGGGCGAACTGCGAAAGCCTCCCCCTGTGTTTGGGTTTCAACGTTTTATTGGGGCATTTCCATTGTTTGTTAGGATTGTATCAATAGTTTACACTATTTCGCTTATTTGGGGAGCATCTCTATCTGACAGAACACCGCCCCCAATTTCGAATACTTAGTCCACCCCCATAATCAATCGAAACTCAACCACAGACATCGCATTCATAGGGGGCATCGGGTCCATATTCTCAACTCACTTTTCTAATTTCAGAATTTTCAATAAATTTAAATAGTTTACCGGTATTAAT
The DNA here is from genome assembly GCA_964548585.1 of uncultured Methanocella sp. Classification (GTDB taxonomy): domain Archaea; phylum Halobacteriota; class Methanocellia; order Methanocellales; family Methanocellaceae; genus Methanocella_A. The sequence continues at coordinate 3,020 of CAZJRS010000030.1, forward strand.
GCTCTTGATGACCAAGACCTACTCAGATATCATCCGGGAGCGGGAGGCGATCCTCGGGACATTCGAGGCGCTGTTCAAAGCCCGTGGCATGGGTGATCTGCACGGCAGGGTATTTGGCGCTATTCTGCTATCTGTCGACGAGATGACGCAGGATGATATCAGCGTCTTCACCGGCTATTCGGTGCCCGCTGTCAGTTCTGCACTGGAGGAGCTGGTACGGTTAGGTCTGGTAAACCGGCACAAGAGACACGAAAGCCGGAAGTATTACTATTCAAACAAGGCTGACCTCGACGAGATCATGCGGATAGTGCTCAAGACGATACACGACGACTACATTCAGGTCGTGCTAGATCAGCTTTCTGCCGCGAGGGCCGGTGACAGGTCTGACGACGGTCCTCAATTGCGAGAGCACATCGAAAACATCCAGAACTATGAGAGAGCGCTTAAAAACCTGGAATCCTACATGAAAAGACTTCTCGAAGTCCCGCTGGAGGAAAAGAAGTGATTACTGTAAACCGTTACCGGTGCGGCTATTGCGGCGCCTGCGTGGGTGCTTGCCCAAAAAATGCGATCGACCTGGTCGAGACCTTTATCGAGATCGACAAGAACTGCAACCTGTGTGGCACATGCACCAAGGTCTGCCCGATGGGTGCCCTGGAGATGGTGAAGAATGAAGAGTGAGTACGACGTCATCATCGTGGGTGCAGGCCCGGCAGGCTCGCTTGCGGCGAGAACCGCTGCAGAGAACGGCCTCGAGGTGCTTCTGATCGAGAAGCGGCAGGAGATCGGAGATCCGGTGCGGTGTGCAGAAGGCATCGGCAAAGCCGAGCTCAAGAAATTTGTACAGCCGGACCCGAAGTGGATCAGCGCCGACCTGAAAATGTCACGGATATTCTCCCCTGACGGCACGATGATCGAGCTGTCTGAGAAGATGTCCGGAAACGAAGTGGGCTATGTTCTGGAGCGAAAGATCTTCGACCGTGAGCTGGCTAAGATGGCAGCCAAGGCGGGTGCCGAGGTGCAGGTAAAGACACAGGCGACCGGGCTCATCATCGAAAACGGCTACGTATGCGGCATCAAGGGCAAGCTGCGAGGTGACGATTTCGAGGCGAGGGCAAAGGTAGTCGTCGGCGCGGACGGTGTCGAGTCACGGATTGGAAGGTGGGCGGGAATCAATACTACCCTGAAGCCAAAAGACATCGAGACCTGCGCTCAGTTTCTGATGACCAATATCGACATTCTTCCCCACTCCGCAGATTTCTACCTCGGCTCGAAATACGCGCCGGGTGGCTACACCTGGGTGTTCCCGAAGGGCGACCACGAGGCTAACGTCGGTATGGGTATGCTGGCATCCCACTACAAGGGCACGCACCCGATCGAGTACCTCAAAAAGTTTGTCGAATGGAAGTTCCCCGAAGGCAAGATCCTCGAGACCATGGTGGGCGCGGTGCCGGTCAGCGGCATGTTGCCAAAACTCTCGGCCGCCGGCATAGTACTGGTGGGCGACGCGGGCCACGTCTCCGATCCGATCACGGGCGGCGGCATCCACAACGCCATGGCTAGCGGCCGCATTGCCGGCAACGTACTGGCGAAATGCATCAAGGCCGGGGACGTATCTGCTCAAGCTTTAGCCAGGTACGATGCCGAAGTAAAAGACACCCTGGGCAAGACGCTGGAAAAGAACTACAAGATCAAGGAAGTCGTGACCCGGGTAAGCGATAAAACCATGGACGTAGCAGCCCACTCTCTACAGGGCGTGAGCTTCGAAAACGTGACTATCCCCAAGCTGGTCAAGGAGATCGTCACCCGAAACCCGATTTTACTCAAGGAGCTCGTGGGGCTTTTCTAGGCCCCATATTTTTTAACCTTACAAGATCTTTTTCTAAAAAACTCCCAAACAGTTTATTACATTACATATTTGTATCAAAAACTTTATTACCGGAAAAGCAAACATTAAAAATATGAAATTAAACGATATAGTCGCTTCGATGTCGGGATATCTTACCGAACAGACGATTGTGGACTTTATCATGTTTAGCAAGGCCTTTGATGACACCAGGTATACGGTGCTGAAGACCAAAGCCATTGATAAAGTTTCCATAGCGTTGCTAGCGGCTGCTAAAAACGGCGAGCTGTTCTATGATGTAGTTCAATGGGGTGAAGAAAACAACGTCGCGTCCAAGGCGACTTTCTCCCGCAGGAAGGATTTCCTGGTTAACCTGAGCGTCATACATGAAGAGAGCGTAAAAACGCCGTTTGGCAGGCCGAAGATCAGGCTTAAGCTCAACGAGCCAAAACTGAAAGAGTACTTTGGCATCCCGTAGCTAAATTACACCTAATTTTTATTTTGACAAATCGTAATATAGTAGCGACGCTGTTTCTGCCACTATACTCTCTCCTACGCCTTCCACTACCAGTTTTCCCGGCGTTCCGGTCAGGATCAGGCCATCCAAACCGCCTTTGCCGCAGAGCACATCTTGCTCAGGATGGGTCCCCGGGATGATGCATGATGTCAGCCTGATGCGCTCGCCCGCAGATACGACTATCGGCAAGCGCCTCGTGGCCGGATGCTCTCTGGGGAGGACAATCAGCGGCATACCGGTTCGCATAGTCAGGACGAGCATACACTGGATTGCTTCTTTCGCTTCCCGGCCTCCGAAAAAACAGGATACGGCCACCAGGTCCTCAGGATCTAAAAACTGCACCAGCTCTTCGTTTTCAGTCTCGATGAAAACATGCTTTCGCCCTGCCGCTTTTAGAATTCCTACCGTATGGGTGCCATCGGTTAAAAACAGGACTTCGCCAGGGCTCAGCGCGAATTCGCGCATCACTCTACCAGCTCGACGTCCTCGCATCCGCAGGACGGGCAGGCTGGCTTTTTACCCGCTCCCTTGAACTTAGATTCGCAGTCTTTGCATTTATATCGCTTGAACACGACCTCGTTCAGGTCGAGGTCGATTGGCGCACCTCCGCCGCTACACATACTGACTAACCTCCTTTGATACTAGTTACTTGAATCCCATCGATTTAATGTTTTCCGAAACCAGGCACCTGTTATCCTCGTAAAGGTCGTGCAGGTGTGAGTCCATGCTCACCGCCAGCGGCCCGAAGTTTTCTACCTCCAGCACCCAGACTGCCTCGGCCATACCCAGGTCTTTCCATTCCGCACCGGTCACGCGCTTCACCATGCGTGCCCCGAGGACCGCAGTCCCTCCCGTCATGGAGAGGTAGACGCTGCCTTGATCGTGTAATGCCTGTAACGTGCGCCGGTCCATTCCGCCTTTCCCTACGATGATCCTGGCCCCGTGGATGATGACCGGTGGCTCGAGATCGTTCATGCGGGCGCTTGTCGTAGGTCCGATCGCCACGATCTCCCATTCATCTCCGGTTTGCCGGACGATCGGGGCACCGTGAAAAACGACCGACCCTTCAAGGTCAAACGGCAGAGGCTTCCCCGCGGCAAAGTACTCGGCCATCCGGATGTGTGCTTTATCCCTCGCCGTGATCATGGTACCTGTGATGTATACCGTATCTCCCGCCCGCAGGGATTCAGTCGTTTTCCTGTCGATGGGGGTCTGTAAATGGTACTCCACTTCAATCGCCTCCGAATTCCACCCGGCCGTCAGGATAGATCCGCATCGTTGCTCTTCGGGCCGCATAGCACTGGAGATTCAATCCGACCGGCAGGCTTGCAGTATGGCAGCTCGCCCACTCTACGTGCACTGCCAGCGCCGTCGTGACTCCGCCAAGGCCCATCGGGCCCACCCCGGTACGGTTGATCGTTTCAAGCAGCTCGTTCTCAAGCTTCGCCACGCCGGTATCGTCGTTTTTTTCGCCGAGAGGTCGAAGCAGTGCCTTTTTTGCCATCGCCATACACATGTCAGAGCTTCCGCCGATGCCTACGCCCACGATCACCGGCGGGCAGGGTTTGCCCTCGGCCTTCGCGATCGTCTCCACGACGAATTTCCTGATGCCTGGGATGCCCTGTGACGGGTTAAGCATGGCCAGCGCACTCATGTTCTCCGAACCAGCTCCCTTGGGCATATACGTGATCTCCAGGTAGTCGGCATCATGGAACGAATAGCATATATGTGGCATATCTACGCCAGTATTATCACCTGTGTTGATTCTCGTCAGCGGATTCACTGTGTTCTTGCGTAGCGGCACCTCCGCAGTAGCCCGTCTCACCGCGGCGGCCAGCACATTTTCAAGCATCGCGGGCCTGAATGAGCCAATCCTGACAAAGAAGAGCGGAATCCCGGTATCCTGGCACATGGGCAGTGTACACCGCCTCGCTTCCCGGACGTTATCAATCATCGCCTGCAGTTCTCGCCTTGGCGTATCCTGCGATTCGGCGTTCCAGGCCTTCTCCAGCGCGACAGTCACATCAGCGGGCAGAGTTGTGACCGCTTTCCTGATCAGTTCGACCGCCGCATCCTCAACGATCTTCTCCAGCGACATCGGTAAGATGTAGCCGGGATAATGCTTAAAAATTCCCTTTTGTCCTCGTGATTCACAAGCTTTTTAATCTGACACCCGCATAAGCGGGTGTAACCATGCGCGTATACATCGAAACCTATGGCTGCACGGCCAACGAAGCCGATTCCGCCGGCATTCGGGATGCCATCATCGCCGCGGGCGGGGAAGTCTCTGCTAATCCTGAGGACGCAGATGCCATCGTTATCAACACCTGCGCAGTGACTGGACATACATCCAACAGCATGGTCAAAGCCATCCGCCGGTATTCGGGTAAGAGGATCATTGTCGCAGGTTGCCTGGCTGCCGCAGAGCCGGAGCGGTTGTCGGGTTTCGAGGTGGCGGAATCACCCGGGCCTCTGCCTGTGGTGAGGGCACTGGGCCTCAAGCTCTGTGAGCGGGTGCCATTTGCACTGAAAGGGAAGACTGCGACGATCAAGATCGCAGAAGGCTGTACCGGCCAGTGCACGTACTGTATCGTGCGGCTTGTGCGCGGTCGCTTGCGTAGCAGTCCCGGAGATGCGCTACTGGATGCGGCCCGCAGAGCTCTCGATGCCGGCGCCACCGAGCTATTTTTGACTGCCCAGGACTCCGGGGCATATGGTCTCGACACCGGCGTGCGGCTGCCCGCCCTTGTTAAGAAAATCGCAGGTCTCTCCGGCGATTTCAAAGTACGTATCGGTATGATGAACCCCTTCTCGGTTGCCGACATACTACCCGATATGATCGATGTGCTCAACCTGCCGAAGGTTTATCGCTTTGCCCATGTGCCCGTGCAGTCAGGTTCGGACAGGATACTCGCCCTCATGCAACGGCAATATACGGCGCAGGCGTATTCAGGTATCCTTGATCGTCTCAGGAGCGGCGTGCCGGGGATCACCTTCTCTACCGATTATATCGTGGGGTTCCCCACCGAGACCGAGGAAGACTTCCATCATACCCTTAATGATCTGCGGACTAATCGGCCCCTAAAGGTCAACATCACCCGCTTCTCCTCCCGGCCGGGCACTCTTGCCGCGTCCCTGCCAGACGTGCTTGAGCGCACCAAGAAAGAGCGCTCCCGGATTCTGACCTGTTTACACCATGAGATCACATCACAGTACATGCGAAATGCAGTGGGTAGCTGCCGCCCGGTTATAGTTTCCGAAACCGGCAAACCTGGTACGGTGATAGCTCGGGACAACGCCTATAATATGGTCGTAATCCCTGAAGACTTGCCGCTGGGAATGCAGGTGGATGTGGAAATTTCCGCTGCGATGATAACCTACATGATTGGCCGTAAAATGTGATCAAAAGCGATCGGTAAAATCAAAAATTTCACCGGTCAAAATGTGGAAAATTACTTATTTTTGAAAAAAATCTAAAAAGCAAATTTAAAGCATTATTCTCAAATCTGAGTTTAAAATCGCGGTAGAATTATGATTAAATCTTTATATGATGTTCTGTTTAAAAAATTAAGGCTAAATATTCATTTATTGCAAAAATATAGCTTTATTTGCCGGTTTTCGTCGTACGGTAACCTATATATAGATTCAATTGCAAATGTATGATGTTTACGTTGTTTTATTCTATATTTACACTAATAAATAATATCTTTTTAGATGTAATTTATGTTCCATAGTGAACTTTTGTAAAAAGGATAGGTTCCGTCCTATACTGACTATTGATATGTTTTTTTGGTTTATTTCTTTTGTAATACAAATATTATATATAATATATCAAATGGTTGATAATCGAGACATAAACTTAATATCTTTGAACTGCTATATCACTATTGTCTAAGTGGTTAGAGAGAGGAAAAATCGATTCTGATCGTTTTAGTTAATCAGCGATTGATTCTCTGCAAGACGCGGTCACATAGATTCTGCGTTCTTGTGAAGATCCACTCTCTCATAAGCCGAAATCCGGCTGCTACAACCGCTTGATACGTTTTGAAATCCTACGGGAGGAGGGAGAAAATGCCAAAATTCAAGGACAAGATAGACTTATACGATGATAAGGGAAAGCTTCTGGAAAAGGATGTACCCATTGAGGCAATCAGCCCAGTGGTAAATCCGGCCATCCGGAAGATTATCAACCTGACCAAGAGATCCGTGGCAGTAAGCCTTGAGGGTCTCGAGCACTCGCTGCACTCCGGAAAGGTCGGCGGCAAGGGCAGGCAAGTCCTCGGCAAGAGCATGGACTTAACCCTGGTCAAGGATGCGGACAAGATCGCCAAGAAGATCGAAGAAATGGTCCGTGTAACCAAGGGCGACGACACTGCAGTCAAGGTTGTCGGCGGCGGCAAGAGCCTGCTTGTGCAGGTTCCGACCCAGAGGATCGAGGCAGGCGCCGAATTCGTGGCAGGTATCAGCTCTACCGCCAGCGCAACTGTCGAAGCCATCCTCGAGATGTACAAGATTGACATGTTTGACGCACCCTATGTCAAGTCTGCAGTATGGGGCATGTACCCACAGACTATCGACCTAGAAGGCTCAGCAATCAAGTCGATTCTCGAAGTCCCGCAGAAGGACGAGGGTGTCGGCTACGCACTCAGGAACATCCTGGTTAACCACTGTGTCATCATCACCAAGAGAAACGCAATGAATGCGGCCGCACTGAACTCGATCTTCGAGCAGGCCGGTATCTGTGAAATGGGTGACGCGGTTGGTCCGTGGGAGAGATACCAGCTCCTCGGCTTCGCATTCCAGGGCCTGAACGCAAACAACCTCGTATACAACACCGTCAAGGAGAACGGCAAGAACGGCACCGTCGGTTCCGTAGTTGCTTCCATTGTCGGCAAGGCAGTCGAGGACAAAGTTATTAAAGTCGAGAAGACCCTTCCATCTGGATACAAGGTGTACACCACCGACGACATCCCGATGTGGAACGCCTACGCAGCTGCTGGTGTAATGGCGGCTACGATGGTAAACTGCGGTGCAATGAGAGGTTGCCAGGCAGTTTCGTCGACTCTGCTGTACTACAATGACCTGATCGAGAGAGAAACCGCACTTCCAGGTGTGGACTTCGGTAAGGTTCAGGGTACTGCAGTCGGTTTCTCGTTCTTCAGCCACTCGATCTACGGTGGCGGCGGACCGGGCACCTTCAACGGTAACTCCGTAGTTACCAGGCACTCCAAGGGCTTCGCAGTACCATGCGTGTCCGCGGCATGCGCACTTGATGCAGGCACTCAGATGTTTACTCCTGAGGCCACCTCCGGTGCACAGGCAGTCTTCAGCGAAATCCCCGAGTTCTTAGAACCACTCGCGGCTGTAGCGAAGGGAGCAAAGGAAATCAAGTCTAAGCTATAAGATCGTAGAATGAGATTGCGGAGTTAACAGATGGTGGTACCGTTGGCCGGAAAAAATCGATTGATGCAAATCGAGATTTTCCCCCAAAGGCTACTCAACATCGATACTGCGCAGGATCTGCTAAACGAGCTGAACAAGATCACCGGCATCACCCGTATGGTCGTGTACGGCCCGCGTCTCCCGAAGGAAAAACCGGAAGATCTCCTGGATGGAAAGTTCAACACCCGTGAAAAGAATTATCTTAACATCATGGGTGAAAAAGTCGAACTGACTGTCCAGGTGGGACGGATTTTCGTGGAGATTGAGGATCCTGGCATAAAACTAAAAATTACCGAAGCATGTCGGAAGGCTTTGCCTTTCCCGTTCGAGATCAACGAGGGTCTCTATATCCGGACGCAGAAAACGCTGACGGATTACGTCAGGAAGGGCGGTAAAGTCGACGACATATCTGTGGGCATGTTCGACCCCAAGGCTAAGCCGAAATCTTCGTGCTGTTCGCCGAAGTCGGACAACTGCGATGAAAAACGGAGATGATGTAAAAATGCCAATAGACCGTGAGACACAGGTTGTGGATTGCAGAGAAAGCATGGGTCTGGATAAGGGAGGGGGCCTCGCCCAGAGAGGCACCATTTCCGAGACAGGCCGACCCGATGTGGTCGCCATAGCAATGTCCCCCGGGAGGCGGCATATCACTAAGCCAGTTTGCGAGATCACCCACGGGCTCCGAAAAGAGGGCGTACAGGTTTCAGTCCTGGTGCTCTACTCCGGCGGCGGCGTACCTTCCGATGCGGAAGATGCAGCCATCGGTCACGGGCCTAAGTTCGGCTTGTCCGAAAAGGAGATCGAGCAGATTCGCCGCCACAAGGTAGCATTGATACATCTGGGCAACGTGAAATCGCACGTCATCTACAAAGCCAGGGATATCCTGCGCTTTATAGACATCCCCGCCATAGTCGTATGTCAAGCCCCGGTTGACTTCGAGGACTTTGCCCGGATCGGCGTCAAGACCCGTGTGGTCCAACCGCCTGAGGACAAAGTTGAAACATTAGGTACAGTCGTTGAGATAGTCACCGGAATTACGAGAGGTCAGACTTGTGCAAGAGACAAGCTGAACGAAATCGTCAAGCACATCATCGAAATAAACCCGCAAAAGCTCGCTACACAGTAGGAGTTGAATTATAATGGTATACAAACCACAGTTCTATCCAGGTAAGACTTCTGTGGCCCAGAACAGAAAGAAATACATGGACCCATCATACAAACTGGAGAAGCTCAGGAGCCTCTCCGATGACGACGTCGTCATCATGCTGGGCCACCGTGTTCCGGGTTCCGCATACAAGACCATACACCCACCCATCACCGAGAGCAACGAGCCAAACTGCCCAATCCGCAAGCTCGTAGAGCCGACCCCCGGCGCAAAGGCAGGCGACAGGATCAGGTACAACCAGTACGCTGACTCTATGTACTTCGCTCCGATGGTCCCATACCTCAGGTCATGGATGGCATGCACCAGGTACAGGGGAGTAGACCCAGGTACCCTCTCCGGCAGGCAGATCATTGAAGCCCGCGAGAGAGACATTGAGAAGATCACCAAGGAGACCTTCGAGACTGAGCAGTTCGACCCGGCAAGGGCATCCCTCAGAGGCTGCACCGTGCACGGCCACTCGCTCAGGCTGAACGAGAACGGCATGATGTTCGACATGCTGCAGAGACAGGTCGCCGACAAGGACGGCACCGTCAAGTGCGTGAAGGACCAGGTAGGCGACCCACTCGACCGCAAGGTCAACCTCGGTAAGCCTATGTCAGAAGCCGATCTCAAGAAGAGGACATCCATCTACCGCATTGACGGCGTAGCCTTCAGGTCGGACGATGAGGTTGTCGGCTGGGTTCAGAGAGTATTCACCCTGAGAACCAAGTGCGGCTTCGCGCCGAAGGTGTAAGGAGAGGTGAGCTAAATGGCAGCAGCAAAAGAAACTCAGAAGAGATTCATCAAGGCGATGAAGAAGAAGTTCGCCGAAGAGCCGACCGCACAGACAACCAAGTACAAGTACGAAGGTTACACTCAGTCCAAGAGAAAGGTCGAGTTCAAGAAGGCCGGCGACGCGATCGCAAAGAAGAGGGGCATCTCCATGTACAACCCGATGGTTCACATGGGTGGTATCCCACTCGGTCAGAGACAGTTGATGAACTACGTAGTCAGCGGTACTGACATCGCAGTAGAAGGCGACGACCTTCACTTCGTCAACAACGCTGCAATGCAGCAGTTCTGGGATGAGATCAGGAGGACCGTAGTTGTCGGTCTCGACACTGCTCACCAGACTCTGGAGAAGCGTTTAGGCAAGACCGTTACCCCCGAGACCATCAGCAACTACCTGGCAGTGCTCAACCACGCAATGCCCGGCGCAGCAGTCGTGCAAGAGCACATGGTCGAGACCCACCCGGGCCTCACCGATGACTGCTTCGTGAAGGTCTTTACCGGTGACGACGAGCTTGCAGACTCTATCGACAAGCAGTATGTCATCAACATCGACAAGGCGTTCCCCAAGGAGCAGGCCGCTCAGCTGAAGAAGGCTGTCGGCAAGCAGCTCTGGCAGGCCGTCCACATCCCGACCATCGTGGTCAGGACTTGCGACGGTGGCACCACCTCCAGGTGGTCCGCAATGCAGATCGGCATGTCATTCATCGACGCGTACAAGATGTGCGCCGGTGAGGCAGCAGTCGCTGACCTTGCATTCGCCGCCAAGCACGCATCCGTCGTCGAGATGGGTAACCTCCTGCCCGCAAGGCGTGCCCGTGGCCCCAACGAGCCCGGTGGAGTCGCCTTCGGTACTCTGGCAGACATTGTCCAGACCCACAGGAAGTACCCGGACGACCCAGTAAAGGCCTCGCTTGAGACCGTTGCATCCGGCTGCATGCTGTACGACCAGATCTGGCTCGGCAGCTACATGTCCGGCGGTGTCGGTTTCACCCAGTATGCAACCGCTGCATACACCGATGATATCCTCGATGACTTCTGCTACTACGGCTACGACTACATCAAGGGCAAGTACGGTGTCGCAAAGGCACCCGCCAACATTGACACAGTCAACGACGTAGGCACTGAAGTTACCCTGTACGGTATCGAACAGTACGAAAAGTACCCGACCACCCTCGAGGACCACTTCGGTGGATCCCAGAGGGCGACTGTGCTCGCAGCAGCATCCGGTGTCACCACATCTATCGCTACCGGAAACGCCAACGCCGGCCTGTCCGCCTGGTACCTGTCCATGTACCTGCACAAGGAAGCATGGGGCAGACTCGGCTTCTTCGGCTACGACCTTCAGGACCAGTGCGGTGCAACCAACGTGTTCTCCTGCCGGTCCGACGAGGGCGCAATCGACGAACTGAGAGGCCCGAACTACCCGAACTACGCAATGAACGTCGGCCACCAGGGTGGCTACACCGGCATCGCTGGTGCAGCTCACTACGGCCGTGGCGATGCGTGGGTCTCAAGCCCGCTCATCAAGATTGCCTTTGCGGACAAGAGCCTTGCCTTCGACTTCACCGAGCCGAGGAAGGAATTTGCCCGCGGCGCAATCCGCGAGTTCATGCCCGCTGGCGAGAGGACTCTCGTCATCCCGGCAAAGTAAGTTTGAAGCCTGTTGGGGCCGAAAGGCTCCAACTTTTTCTTTTTATATACTAAGTTTTGTGAATATTCTTTAAACCCTGAAGCATATCCTACCCTCAGGATTCAGGCGTTTAAAAAAAGTGTCCAGGCAGGCAGGAAACCTAAAATTTCATCGAAAAAAGACTATGTTTTATCTATCGTTATATTCCCTTAATCTGCCGGTTCTTCTGATCAACTCAAGCCCTGTTTATGGCTGGCAAAACCTCGGCTGGCGTACCCATCGCTACGATTTTCCCGCCTTTCATATACGCTATCCGATCGCATACTTTATCGACGAATTCCATGTCATGGGATACTATGATGAAGGTCTCGCCGCCTTCTTCCCGGACGGACCGCTTTTTTCTCTGCCAGCTCTGCCGGGAACTCAAGGCCAATCGAGTCGGTCAGGTTTTCGATCACTGTGCGGTGCGGGTATAGATCGTATTCCTGGTACAGGAGACCGATATATGGCTTAGCCCGGCCTCTGGCATAATACCCCGGCTCGCACATGTTGACCCAGTCTTCCCCAACTCTCATCTCTACCGTGCCGCTGGTAGGCTCCAGGTTGCCGGTCAGGATGCTCATGAGGGACGTCTTGCCTGCGCCACTAACCCCCACGATGCTGTCACAGGCGCTCGTATTTTTACTCTGGCAGGAGTCACATTGTTCAGTTCCCGAATCGCTCATTGAGACCCCTCTAGTGATTGCAGTTACAAGTGCCCATGCCGGATAGTTCTTTCAGCATGCCTTCCTTGTAGTCCTTAACCGCATCTGCTACTTTGCCTACGGCACCAGCATGTACCTTAATGCCTTTTTCCGCGAGGGACATCAGCGGCCTTCCTCCGATGCCAGAAACCAGAACTACTCGTACACCCTGGGAATCCAGGAGCATGGCCGGAGCGGCACAGTTATGCTGGCCGTCCTCCGAGCCATTTCCGATGGCATTCACTTTTATGACGCTACCGTCGTTGATCTCGATAATCGTGAAATATTCGCATGAGCCAAAGTGGGCGCATACTTCTGATTCCAGTCCAGTGTTACTCATCGATGGTATTGCAATCTTGGTCATTTTTTTCACTCCGTGATATATTCTCATTTACCGGCGCCTCCAAGGTGTTCTTGGGGCAGCAGTAACCGCTTTTTGTCATCCTTTTTCCCAGTCCGTCTCCGCCCTTGCGGTAGAAGTTGCCGGAACTACACTTCGGACAGATATCCGGTCGTTTTTGATTGCACGGGGATTCCCATGCGTTATCGCAGCTCTGGCAAAGGAACTCGACTTTGCACTCACCGCTGTTTACGTAGTCTCCTCCGGTGATCTGAATTGCCTTGCCGTTGACGAGGGCATCTACCACTTTAAAGCGAGCCTTCATCAGGTCGTTCCAGAACGTTTTTCGGGAGATGCCCATCATATCAGCGGCTTCATCCTGCGCGACCTGGAGGAGGTCACAAAGCCGAATGGCTTCGAGTTCTTCAATAGACAAATTAATAATTTCGAGGTCGCACAGGGGTACCTCTATAGGTTTGTAATACGTCGCTTTCGGGAGGCATGATACTCTGCGTTTTACTTTCCTGACCATCAAATTACACATATGCGATGATGTATAAATAGTTTTTCTTTTACTACATTTGCTTACGTCATTTTAATATGTATATTATTTGCTTCTCATCGCGCCGGCGTCAGTTCTTATTTAAAATACGACTTTAATATCAAGGGCCAATTTTAGGTGTGGATGTTTCAAAACTTATAATATTTTTTCGTTGATTGTTTATTATATTTTGACATATATTTTTTATAATGCGGTTACAATATGCCTCTTTTCTAATTACTGTCTCGAAAGTTTTATTAATCAGCAAGCCTTTGTCTATGTGATAGTTTAGCGCTAATTATGGATGTTTGTCCCAATACTGATCCATAATTATAAAATTAAAGGAGGATAACACATGGAAGAATTGGCAGTTAGCCTTGGAACACTGGCACTGATGGGCGCTTGCGCTACCATCGCGGGTGCGGCTGAGGACCTGGAGTCTGACTTCGGTTCACAGTCCAACGCAAATTCCCAGGTGCAGCTTGCTCCACAGGTAGGCTATCTTCACCGTATATATAACAAAGCGGTTTGCGGTGAGCCTGTTGCTTATGGGCTTTTAGCTGCAACGGGAGCTGCTATTGCACTGGCACTTGCCACTGCATTTAGCCTCAACATAATAATTTCGTTGGCTCTTGGTGCAACCGTCGCATCGTTGATGTATGGTGTATATGCTACTACGGCATATATGGGCAGGATTACCGGCCAGAAGAGGTTCGGCCAGCCTGTATATCTGGATGTATTGCTGGTGACAACACCTTCGATTATTGCACATGCATTTATCGCAACTATGGCAATTGGAACTTTCTCGTATCTTTTGAACGTTATCATTGGACAACCATTCCCGTTCCCGATTCTGGCTCTTCTCTGGGGTTTCATGACTGGCGGTATGGGCTCTGCTGTCGGTGACGTACACTATGGTGCGGAGAGGCAGTACCAGGCAAAGCCTTTCGGTATGGGCCTTCCGATCGCCAGCTCGGGCAAAATCATCCAGAAGGGTGAAGCCGGCCTGAGAAACAGTCTTGATATCGCAGGATTCTGTGTCAAGCACGGCGGACCTCTAACGGGTCTCGGTCTTGGCCTGACGGTCTTTGTCGACCTGTGGAGGCACATCATCTTTATCGAATTCGCTAACGGATGGGGTGCTATGATAATGGGTCTCATAATTGTCCTTATCTTCGTCGGGTTCAACAGAATCATCGAGCTATGGGCTAGAAAGAACTACGGCCCGTACAGGGAAGCGGAGGACTAAAAATGATTGATCCGTTAACTCTCTTAATTATCGTCGCATGCATCGGCATCGGCGGGTTACTGGTCGGACTGGGTGTCCACTTCGTGCCTGTAGGCGGCGCTCCTGCTGCAATGGCACAAGCTACCGGTATCGGTACTGGTACGACCATGTTAGCCGCATCGTCCGGTTTCCTGGGTCTGATCAGCGCAGGTCTGGTCACACAAGAAATAATCGCGGATAAAATCCACTATCCTGGCTTTGCAGACGCAGTCAAAACCATGACTCTGTTCAGCATTTCCGGGCTCACGGCGAACCTAGGCGCAATCACAATCATCCTCGTTGCCGGTGTAATCGGCGCAATGTTGATGATCGTAATCCTTTGCGTAATACCTAACATATTATATATCTTCGGACTTGGTGTCCCACTCGCTTCGGCTAAGGTCAAGTTTGACCCGATCACCGGGGACAGGCAGGACATCTATGTGACGAAGGGTACAGAAGGCCACGGCACTCCAACCGTAGCAGTGGTCAGCTCACTCATCGGCGGTATTCTCGCCGGTATCGGTGGCGGTATCACCTACCTGGCTCTCCTGGCAGGCGGATTCAACATCGGAACCGCAGCATTCCTCGCGATTGGTATCTTCTTCGTTAACTCCGTGCTGGCGTCATACAACATCGCTGGTACGATCGAAGGCTTCCACGACCCGAAGTTCAAGAGGTGGCCGAGGGCATTCATAGGATGTCTGCTCGCTTCCGTCGTCCTGGGCATCTGGGCTGCAGCAATTATCTACCTGGGGGCTTAAACAATGTCAGAACACAAAGATATTGACTGGTACACGCTCGCTGCCTTAGGTACTATCGGCGGCCTGATCTGTATCTACGCCGCATATGTCCTGAACACCGTCCTGGGAGTCAGCTACTTCGCTTTCCTGGGTGCAGTAGGCGCAATTCTTGCCACTGTATGGGGTGCAGACGCGGTCAGAAGGATCTGTAAGTTTGGTATCGGTACTGGTGTGCCTTCTATCGGCATGCTGGCGTTCGGTATGGGCCTGGTTACAACTCTGCTCGGCTTGAAACTCGGAGACTATCTGGCTACCCACGGCCTCACAACGGTCGTTGCCTCGATCCCGGTCGCAGTCTTAGTAGGTCCTATTGCAGCGCTTGTATTATCCCTGATCCAGGGTGCCATCATCGGCTTCATCGCACAGAACATACTTAAGATGAAGATCCCGACCATGCAGGTCGGTATGACCATGATCTCCGGTGCCGCATGTATGATCTACCTGGGCTACTCCGTCGCCATGACTGGCGGTGTCTTTGACTACAGTGCAATTATGACCAAGGTCATGAACACTGGCTTTATCGCACCACTATTCATCGTAGGCGCTCTCCCGATGCTGCATGCGTTCAACGCTTGCATGGGTCCGGATGAGTTCCAGAAGAGGACGCTCACCCTGGCTGTAGAAGCTGCGTCAATGAGCATGGTCATCTTCGGCATACTCTCGTTTGCAGCTCCGGCATTCACAATCGATGCCACGACTCTTAAGGCAATTGTCGATGTTAAGCTGATCACGATGCAGACCATGATCACCAGTGTAATTACTATCGCGCTGGGCTTGATCGCATGGATCATCGGATATCTGTCTTACTGGGGCAAAGTCAAGGAAAGCGGAGTTACAATTCTGCCAACCGGTCTCTTACCCAAGAAGGAGGAGCAGTAAATGTCGGACTATGTAAAGTTATTACCCGAATATAAGCTCGCATACAACCTTAAGACTGGTAAAATCGAGCCCGAAGCCGGTGGCGTCGTCAAGTACAACTTCAAGCCCATCAACGACAACGTTGATAAGCTGGACAAGTATGCGACCGATCTGGTTAACTCGCTCACACCGACTGGTCTTTTCCTGGAGACATTCCCGGGCAGGGACAAGTCGCTGTACTACGCTAGCTTGGCGTCTAACATATTCTACGGATTCATCGTCGGCGGTATCGCAGCGTTCGTCGTAGTTATGCTAATGGTTGCGAAGGTGATTTAACATGGTTACTAAGAAGGAGCCAGCAGCAGGATGGCCGGTTATTAAGGGCGAGTTCGATGTGGGTGACCCGAAGGGCTGCGTTGCAGTAGCTACTTGCGGTTCTCATTTCGCTAAGTTCCCGATTGAAGCCGGTGCTGCAATTACCGGTCCGTTCCACACCGAGAACCTCGGTATCGAGAAGATTGTCGCTAACATTATTTCCAACCCGAATATTCGGTTCCTGGTTATCTGCGGTGCAGAGGTTAAGGGCCATATTGCGGGTGACGCTCTCGAGGCCCTGCATAAGAATGGGTTGAAGGGTGGAAGGATTGTTGGTGCTAAGGGCGCTATACCTTTTGTCGAGAATCTCGATGAGAAGGCTGTTAAGCGGTTCCAGGAGCAGGTTCAGACTGTCTACATGGTAGATGTGGAGGACCCTGCTAAGATTACCGCTGCGATTAAGGATTGTATTGCCAAGGATCCGGGCGCTTTCGCTGCTGAACCGATGCTGCTTTCTATCAAGGAAACAGCCATTGGCGAGGACGAGGAAGCCGGAGGCGAAGTAGTCGCAGGCGCAGCTCCAGTGGGCGGCGTCGTGAGCGGCATGGCCTCCGAGATCATGATGATTCAGACCAGGCTCAGGATCATCAAGATGGATGTCAAGGGGATCGGCTACCTGAACAAGTTCACCATGGGCTGGTATGCAGGCAAAATGGAAGGCGTCATGATAGGTGTAGTCCTGTCGTTAGTCTTACTCGCACTGCTGTTCCCGCACGGTGTGGACCTTTCAACATTGAGGATTAAGTAGGTGATTCACTATGGTTACTAAGAAGGAGCCAGCAGCAGGATGGCCGGTTATTAAGGGCGAGTTCGATGTGGGTGACCCGAAGGGCTGCGTTGCAGTAGCTACTTGCGGTTCTCATTTCGCTAAGTTCCCGATTGAAGCCGGTGCTGCAATTACCGGTCCGTTCCACACCGAGAACCTCGGTATCGAGAAGATTGTCGCTAACATTATTTCCAACCCGAATATTCGGTTCCTGGTTATCTGCGGTGCAGAGGTTAAGGGCCATATTGCGGGTGACGCTCTCGAGGCCCTGCATAAGAATGGGTTGAAGGGTGGAAGGATTGTTGGTGCTAAGGGCGCTATACCTTTTGTCGAGAATCTCGATGAGAAGGCTGTTAAGCGGTTCCAGGAGCAGGTTCAGACTGTCTACATGGTAGATGTGGAGGACCCTGCTAAGATTACCGCTGCGATTAAGGATTGTATTGCCAAGGATCCGGGCGCTTTCGCTGCTGAACCGATGCTGCTTTCTATCAAGGAAACAGCCATTGGCGAGGACGAGGAAGCCGGAGGCGAAACCACTGTTACGGCAGTTGCAGCAGCAAAGCCGGACAAGGAAATAGCCCCGTTAACCGAAGATATCTGCTACCGGGCACAGCTCTGCGCAAGGAATCAGAAGCTGTCCTCTGCAGTAGGCGCTACCAAAGTACTAGCGTTCATCATTGGCGCTGTCACAGTATTCGTGATGGTACTGGTGCCAGTATGGTTGAAGCTGAATGGAGTGTTCTAAAATGGTATACGTTGACCCCAAGGACTACGCAGCTACGATCAGGAAGATCGACGGCATCGAAGAAAAGGTGGAGTTCACCTACGCAGAGATCCAGCAGACGGAAGGAAAGCGTCTGGGCAGAGAAGTCGGAATACTGTACGGATTCCTTTTCGGAGTCTTAATCTATGTCGCGTACAGCATGTTTATCCAGTTAGGATTCATTTAAGGGAGGTTTACCAATGTTCAAGTATTCAAATCCACAGAAAGTCTACGATATCGGCAGGACAAAAGTAGGCGGTCAGCCGGGCGAGTACCCAACCGTACTGGCAGGCTCTATCTTCTACGGTAAACACAAGATTGTTACCGATGAAAAGACCGGTGTGTTTAACGTCGAAGAAGCAGAGAGGCTCATCAGGCAGCAGGAAGAGATGAGCGACATTACCGGTAACCCGATCTGGGTTCAGATCGTCGGTAACTATCCGGAAGCCATCGGCAAGTACATCACCTGGTATGCAGACAAGGGCAAGGATGCATTCCTCGTCGACTCGTCTGACGCCAACACCAGAGTCGCCGGTGCCAAGAAGGCAGACGAGATCGGTATAAGCGACCGCGTTATCTACAACTCGATCAACGCATCCGCCAAGCCCGAAGAACTCGAGGCCCTCAAGCCCCTGAAGTTCACCTCGTCGATCGTCCTCGGCTTCAACGCCATGGACATGTCGGTCAAGGGCAGGATGGAAATGTTCACCAAGGGCGGCGCAGGCCAGGCAAAAGGCATGCTGCCCCTGGCAACCGAGAAGGGCATCACCAGGCCTCTCCTCGACGTAGCAGCAACCCCCCTGGGCAGCGGTTCCGGTGCGACCTACAGGTCCATCTTCGCCGTCAAGTCTCAGCTCGGAGAACCTGTGGGCGGCGGCTACCACAACATCCCGTCCGCATGGTCTTGGCTCAAGAAGTTCAAGAAGCAGCCCGGTAAGGAAGGCGCATACATGCCCTCGGACATCGGCAGCAACCTGATTGCCATCACCCTCGGCTGCGACTTCTGCCTGTACGGCCCGATCGAGCACTCAGTCGAGGTCTTCCCCGCAGTCGCCATGAACGACATCGTCGTCGCAGAGGCTGCCAAGGACCTGGGCACAGAGCCAGTGGCAAACCACCCGCTCAAGAAGCTGGTATAAACCTATTTCGGACTGGCAGGCAACTGCCAGTTATTCTTTTTTATAAACTTTGGCCAGGACTCCTGAGTACTTTATCGATAAATCGCCGTATGCTTTAAGTCTCATTAAAGCACAAACTATATGATATCAGGGTAAAAATCTCCGATAATTAATTCCCGGTGATCTGGATGCAATTAAAACCATTACTAAGAAATTTCGGCCCAAAACCTCATGTTGCAGAGAGTCCTTATCTGTCGCTCGTTCCTCAGACTTCGATGCCCGGGATGAACGTAAAAGTAGATCTTAATACGACGAATTATTATATGGTTGCATCCGTTGAAATGGGTAATACCACTACGAAGTGTATCCTCACGGCTACCAATCTCGAGACCGGGAAGACTTATTTGCTTAACAAGATGGTCAGGATGTCCCGGGATGTCCGCCCGCCAAAAGACGGTGAAGAGGTGTTCGGCAAGACTCTCGATGGCCGCAAGCTCACCCGTAATTCCGTGGGAGAACTGGTGAAGGAAACATTGTTGGAAGCCCATAAGGCAGTGGGTCTCTCCGTTGAAGATGATCTGAACTTCGTCGTACGCAGCACTGGGGTAGTGGCAGGGTTTGACAGTCCAGATGATGTAGGCGAGTTCATCCTTGCGCTGGCTGATGGTTGTATCCAGGCTAAAGTGCCTCCCAAGAATATGTGCCCTGCGATGAATAAGGATAATATTCGAGCGAGAATCCGTCCTTACTCTTATCTTGATAAGGTCTTCTTCGATGGTGCCGTCGCCAGCGTGCTGCCCCCTGTCGGAAGCTCGGGTGTGGAGATCGTGGCCAACGAGATGGAAGGTGAACTGGCTACGGCCGGTATCAAAGAAGCTGCAAAATGGGCTGATGTAGATTTCCGGAATCCCTGCTGTAGTATCGACTTTGGCACCACGCTGAAAGGCCGTGCCACCAATGAGCAGGAGCCCTATGCTAAGACAATAGGCAGCTTCTGTGGCCTCGCGGGAGCCATCCCGGATGCAATAGTCCGGGGTACCGGCCTTGTCGATCCGAACTTCGGCAGCGTACTGGACGTGACCGGTAAGAGTAAACCGGGCGTGTTGACAGAAGTTCTCAACGATAAGGTTATCGAAGAATATACTAAGATGGCTCACGATTTTATCCAGATCGAAGTCGTACCGGAGGATCGCAGTTGGTACGGTAGCGTTCCTGTAAACCCGAAGGCAGCCAAGACCAACGGCGTCGTACTCATAGGCTGCGAAGTCGGGGAGAACGGCAAAGATTTGCCTAAACTGCATGAAGTAGGTGCTGTGATACAGAAGAAACACGGTACCCAGGTTTTGCTGTCCACTCTGGACCACGTCAGCGCTATGATCGCTTATCGTCTGTTAAAAACAGCACTCGACAACAAACTGATCTCCGGTAAGACCGCGATTGGTATCACTGGCCGTGCTGGTATCACGGGCAACAAGCCATACCTGATTGTAGAAAAGATCGGTACACTGGGTATCTATGACAAACCCAATGAAAACGTGGTATTCTGCGATGACGGCCTGGCAAGAGGCGCGGCGGTAATGGCGAGATGCATGAACTCCTTCGGCACCCCGAAAAATCCCATCGGTGGACAAAGGGGCGGAAAGTGCATCATGGGACAGAGGATAAAGTTACAAAACAAGAAATAATGGTGTGTCAATGGCTTGCCTGAACGATTATGACTATGAAATTTTGCTATCGCACTGCTCCTTACGGCAGGGTGAAGAGTTTATCCGGTCTAAATACTGGGAAACGTATTACTTCGAGACCGGCTTCTCTGTCCTGGGTCTCCGGACACTCGGCGAAGGAGCCATTCCGGTTGCCATAGAGGATAATCGGGATGACACGATCATCTTCACCTATACAAAGCCGTGTATGGGCACGTTTGTCATTCGCATACCGGGAGTACCCGACGAAGTGAAGCGCATCCGCACTGGCTATACGAAGTCTCTTACGCTCGAACGCTGGACAGGAACCGGAAAGAAGACCGAGTCAGTGGCGGTCACCTGCCCTCTGGATGTCTCTTTGAGAAACTTCAACTACGAGATTCTCTCTCACTTCAAAACCTTCAAGGAGTGTGAAAAATACATCCGATCACAATTCTGGGAGACGTACTATTTCAACCCGGACTTCCGGGTCCTTGGCCTGAAACCGCTGGGTAAAGATTATATACCTGTGGCTATTGACGACAAGGACGAGAATAATCTCATTTTCCCCTTCCATGACTCAGCATTAGGTGCGCTCGTCATCCGAATAAACAGCGTACCGGCAGAAGTGAAGCGTGTCAGGGAAAACTACTCCAAAGAACTGACCCTGAAAAAGTGGAAGGAGACCATATAGCATTCATTTATAACTTAATCAGACAGGATGTGTTAATATTCCTACCGTAAATAAATCATCTGTAAAGAAGGCAGTGTCTACGAAAAAGCCTGCCGCTAAACCAATTACGAAGAAGACGGTTGCCGTGAAGGCACCTGTTAAGGCCGTTGTTAAGGCACCCGTTAAGGCACCCGTTAAGGCTCCTGTGAAGTCTGTTGCTGTTCCTAAGAAGCCTGTAGCGGCGAAGTCTGTTGTCAAGCCTGTTCCTAAGAAGCCTGTAGCGGCGAAGTCTGTTGTCAAGCCTGTT
>CAZJRS010000030.1:24729-36083 GCA_964548585.1 uncultured Methanocella sp.
TGTCAAGCCTGTTCCTAAGAAGCCTGTAGCGGCGAAGTCTGTTGTCAAGCCTGTTCCTAAGAAGCCTGTAGCGGCGAAGTCTGTTGTCAAGCCTGTTGCAAAGAAGTCTGTTAAGGCTCCTGTTAAGGCTCCTGTGAAGTCTGTTGTCAAGTCTGTTGCAAAGAAGTCTGTTAAGGTTCCTGTAAAAGCACCTGTTAAGGCGGCCGGTAAAAAAGCCGTTGCTACGAAGAAGCCTGTCCGGAGCGTTAATAAGAAAGCCGGATTGATTGTCAATGACCTGATCACCCCGAGGGCGATGGAGATCAAGTCCGAGGAAGAGCTGCTCGGCATCAAGAAGCCGGAGGATACCCGGAACAAACCAGTCATCCCGGGTAAGTTCGATCTAATCTTTCCGCCTGGCACACCTCGTAAGCTCATTCTCAACCTGGCTCGAGAGCATAACGTTGAAGTTGTCCTCAGGACGGATGTGTACGTACCTATCGGCGTTAGTGATATCCAGCGTGAACTGCTCGCGATCAGGGGTGACGAGAAGACGATCAAGAAGTTCGAAAAGATGGTCTTCCAAAAGCTCGAAGAGTTCGTTGCCGATGACGGGGTTGCTCCCAATGCCTGCTACGATGAACGCTTAAAGATCGAAAAGTCCGCTAAGAAAGCCGGTGCAAGTATAAAAAAGACCTCAAAGGCACGTGCTTAAAACAAGTCGGGGTTTAATATTTTGAATCTTTCCCAGTAAACTTTTTTAAAAAAGTTTACTGGTAATTTTCTCAACAGTATCAATTTTTTTAACTCGCAACCCTATCATATTGCGGTTTATTGGATCCGGCAGTGTATCTGCCCGATCTTTATCCCCCGCCCTCACAGCTGCTGTCCATATGGACATCCTGGATTTTTAAGGCTTCTTCCATCGCTTTGATCTTTTTCTCTATCTCTACCATGTCGATCTTGACGCTATCTTCGTCTTGTTTCTCAGTACCTTGCTCGTTAGTGACTGTGAGGTAATGCGTATCGTAATACAGCTTAGAGCTGTCCAGCAGAGCCCATGTTTTGTCATTCTCTATCTTGAGTTCGATGACCTTGCCCAACGTACGTGTGGTGATATAGCGGACCATTGTGCCGATCTTGATCGATTTGCCATACAGGTCCGTTGCAGTGATCGATTCACTTGCTTCCATGTTCTTCTCCGGTGAATTATCTGTCTTCGGCGTTAATAAACTTGATGTTAAAGATCGTGAGTGTGCCTCCCGGTGGACGACAAGTTCAATAGGTTTCAGCTTAATTATTCGTTAGTACACTAGGGCAGGTATACCGGATGAAAATAACGCTTAAAGAGACGCCGAAGGGCTATACGATGGACACTCACCGTGTCGTCCCTCCTGAAGAGACGCTGGCCAGGGTGGAGAAGCTGCTGCCTGACATCGGCGTAACGAGGGTTGCAGAGATCTCCGGGCTGGATCGTATTGGCATTCCCGTGTATTCCGCTATACGACCGGGCTCGGATAAGGGCGCTATTTCTGTCTATGCGGGTAAGGGTGCCACGCCGGTTGAGGCTAAGGTTTCAGTGATCATGGAGTCCATTGAGCGCTATTCCTCCGAGATGCACAGGGAGGATAAGAATAAGATTCTCATGGGTACCTATGAAGAGGTCTCGGAAACGCATACTGCCATTGACCCGCAGAGCCTGATTCTTCCGGGCATGCTAATGCCCTCCACTCGGCTGGAGTGGTACGAGGGCTATGATCTGATGGGTAAAAAAGAGGTTCGCGTGCCTTGTAATGCGGTGTTTCACCCGTGTAACTCGTCTTTCACCCGCCTGTTTCGGAGTAACACCAACGGGCTTGCTTCGGGGAATACTCTTGAGGAGGCGATCTTTCACGGCCTGATGGAAGTGGTGGAGCGGGATGCGCTGTCGCTGGCAGAGGCTACCCGTAACCCGGGAAGTGCCATAAAGGTCGAGGCGGACGATGGTATCGCATTTGATCTGTACTCGAAGTTCGGCAAGAACAACATCGATGTCAGGCTCTGGTACCTGCCTACGGATTCGGGCATTCCTACCGTTCTGGCGGCCGCCGATGATCGGGAGCTGCTCGATCCTGCGCTCCTGGTCATGGGCGTTGGCACGCATCTGGATGCTCGTATCGCCATGCTTCGGGCACTGACGGAGGTCGCTCAGAGCCGGGCTACCCAGATTCACGGGGGCAGGGAAGATGCCGATCGTGATAAGATCATGCGATCGATCGGCTACGATCGCATGAAGCGCATGAACCGGCACTGGTATGCCGAAGCTTCGGAAACGGTAGTCCTGAAGGAGCTGCCAGACCTGTCGACAAGCTCTCACAAGGGTGACATCCAGAAATCGGTCAAAATGCTCAAAGGCATTGCCGACGGGGTCATTGTCAGTGATCTGACCCGATCCGTCGGGGTGCCCGTCGTCCGTGTTACTACGCCCGGCCTAGAAATGTTCGCGATCGACCGGGAGCGGATGGGTGACCGGTGCAAAAAAGCCTCGGTTGTCAGGGCTCCGGCAGTGCCCCGAAAGGTACCTTCATGATCGTCGTTTATACCGGTCCCACCTTACCTGTAGAAAAGGCGCAGTCTATTCTCGCTGCAGATTATCGCCCGCCGATCGTGCGAGGCGACTTGACCCGGCTGCCTCCGAAGACGAAGATTGTGGGCATCATTGATGGCGTATTCTACAGTGAGACAGCTGTTGGTCACAAAGAGATCCTCTCTGTTCTTCAGAAGGGCATCACTGTCGTCGGAAGCTCCAGCATGGGTGCGCTGCGAGCCGCAGAGCTCTCCGACTTTGGCATGGTCGGAGTAGGCCGGGTCTACGAGTGCTATCGATCCGGGCGCGTCACCAATGACGACGAGGTGGCCGTAACCTTTAACCCGGTAACCGGTGAGCAGATCTCCGAGCCGCTGGTCAACGTACGGTATCAGCTAAAGGCTGCAGAAACTGACGGCATCATCGGAAGCGACGAACGTCACACAATCATCGATCTGATCGGTAAGATGTACTACCCATACCGGACTTACCCGGCCATGGTCGAAAAAGCGGTCAACGAAAGCGTGTTGACCCCCGCCAGGGGCGAACAGCTACTCCAGTATATCCGGGCCAAGCCGGTGAACCTCAAAGCAGAGGATGCCGTTTTACTCCTTAAAAAGATAAAAGAGCTATCGATTTCTTTGTGAGAACTTTTTAATCTCAACGCTTATATCATCTTTTGTAGCGCCTGAAGATCATGACGCCGCCTATTCCTATGATGCAAGCCCCGGCCAGGAGGAAAAAGATCGACGGGCTGGTTTTTTCAGCGACCTTCCCAAGCGTGGTGGGCGCCGGTACTGCTGTTGCCCCGGACTGGTCCTGTGCCATGGCATACGCCGGCATCAGCAACGTGATAAACAGCATCGTGAACAATACGACATACCCCGCAGATACAATGAGTCTGATCATCTGATAACCCCCAAACCACCGGCCATTCAACCGATGAATCGGTTGCATAGGTACCGGCTGATTATATGGTTATTAATTTGGATTATATAACACTTATGCACGATAAAATAATTAGAAATTAATAAGTTCTTTATCTCAGGCCGAATCCAGGAAGTCTACAAATTTACGCAGCTTAGCCGACCTCTCTGCCGTTGTCCTCTTACCGACCATATCCAGGAACTCATCCTTATGCTCCGGCCGGATACAGGTCATGCTTTCTTCACCGTTCTCAGCCAGGCAGATGAGATAGTCCAGCTCTTCGTCGGAAAGCTTCTCGATGCGCTGCCTGAAATCCTCTTTCGATTTCGCGTAGTGCATAGAGATGGGCGGCAGGATTGACCGGTACTTCCGTCCCGAGCCGGCACAGGTGCCGTCTTCGCAGAGCTCGGGAGCGAGCTTTTTCAGGATCTGCCAGTCGAGATCAGATAGTTCTCTTGACAAAATGGTACCCTCTGGATATGTGGTATTCTATGGTGCCGTACGGCTAAAAACATTTTCATTGGGGAAGATAAGTGCTATGGAGAAAATTGAAAACGTTTTTGAGGGTAGTACGTTTTTATTTGAGGGTAGTATACTTTGCTTGTTTATTTGAGGGTAGTATACTTTGCTTGTTTACTTCTTTTTTAAGGGTAGTTCGTTTTTATCTGAGGGTATATTCTGTTTATCTGTTTTGCCTATCCATTTCACTTATTTGAGGGTAGTGCGGCGGTCTATTTCACCGCCGCATCAATAGCCATCACCACCCGGGTGATGGGGAGGGTAATGGATAAGGTGAGGGTCACGTCAGCGGCCAGACAATAAGTGGCACACTAGCTTTGTGCCATGTCCTTCCGCACAACCAATCCCATCCCTGCAAAAAGTACATTCTCGGGAGCGTTTTAATATTTTACTCGTGTAAATATGCCTTCATCCTTTAATGTCATGTATATAATTCGAAACACCTTCTGCGCATCCCTCTGGGGGTTTCATGGCAAATCTGCCTCACCGGGATATATTTTATCGAAACGTGTGCCTGTGAAATATGAATTTTCGAGACATATATCCCCGGGATATGATTTTTCAAGACATGTGTTGGCGTGCCAGCGGCACAATGGCAGAATCGTCCGCCCGATGAAACGGCAGACCTGTAGCTATCTTAAGTAGATCAAATGCGTAAGCCTGCCGAGTTATCTATGGTAAGGTAAAAATTAAAAGTGTAAGTAAAGATCTCGTGTCCCATAAAAAATTGGTTATTTTGGCTATAGTCATATAGCCGTCAAGCCCGCCAAGAATCCACGATTACTGCCTATAGACCCTCTACTCTGATCTTGCCGGAGCTGCCGATCACTTCAAAAGTCGTTTTATCGTTGACCCTGCGGAACTCCAGGTTGATGCTCTCCTTGCCGATCCGCAGATTTTTCACTGTGACGTACTTAAGCCAGTGGGGCAGTTCAGGCTTGACGTATACCACTCCTTTGGGCGCATCGGGGTAAATCCCGAGCATGGTCTGGATAAACAGGATGATGCTACCTGATGCCCATGCCTGGGGACTGCATGTCGAGTGGTAAATGACGGGGGCCTTTCCATTCTCTCTCTTGTACCCGCAAAACAGCTCTGGCAACCGGTAATCGAAGTGCTTACTGGCTTCGATCAGGCCGGTGATGATCCGGTTTGACTCTTCTGCATATCCGTAGTTCTTGAGGCCCCAGGCGATGAGGGCGTTGTCATGGGGCCAGATGGAGCCATTGTGATAGCTTTGGGGATCATAGGCTTTCTCGCTCGAAGCCAGGGTACGCAGGCCCCAGCCGGAGAACATATCCTCCTCCATTACGCGTTTGGCCATCGCTCCGGCTTTGTTTTTATCTATCAGGCCCGACCACAGGCAGTGGCCGGGATTAGTCGTGATCGAGTCGACCTGCCGCTTGTCTTTGTCCAGCGCTTCGGCGAAATAGCTCTTTTCCGGCATCCAGAAGTCACTGTTGTACCTGGTCTTCAGCTCGCCTGCTTTGGCCGTCATATGCCGGGCTATCTCGCTGTCTGGGTACAGCTCGGCAAACCTTAGCCTGGCATCATAGGTATAACCTTGTACTTCGGAAAGGGCGATGGGCGGGTCCGCCAGCTTGCCGTTACTGTAGACGATGGAGTCGTGGGAGTCTTTCCAGCCCTGGTTCACCAGGCCCAGCTTTTCTGACATTCGGATATACTCAAGATACCCATCCTTATCCAGGTCCCCATAATTATCGATCCATCCCGCAGCCGCCTCGGCACCACTTCGCAAATCCGTGATGAGGCTCTGGTCTCCCAGCCACCGGTTTGACTCCGAGAGCAGGACCAGGTACAGCTCCGTGGCATCGATGGTGCCATAATACGGCGTATGCGGGATGTGATGCAGGTTAGCCAGTTCCCCCTCCCGGATCTCGTGCAGGATCTTGCCCGGCTGCTCTTCAGTCCACGTATCTACCTTGTTCCCCTGGTATATGGTCAGGAAACGGAGTGTGGACTGGGACAGCGTGGGGTTAAGCAGCAAAGTCTGCATGCTGGTGATCAGGCTGTCCCGGCCGAAGATCGTGTCGTACCACGGTATGCCTGCGGCAGGGACCAGCAGTCCTTTTTTGGTGTTGATGATCAGTGACCTTAAATCCAGGATACACGTTTCAATGACGCTGTTCAATACGTCGTTGTCCGTTGTGATCTGCGTAAGCTGGCGCTGCCACGAGTCGTACGACTCCTCGATCTCTTTCTTGGCCTCGCCGTACTCCTGGCGCATCACCGGTACGCCCCCCAGCGTCATGACCACTTCGATGTCGATCTCCCTGGTTTCGTAGGGCTCTACCTCGACGTTAAAGAGCGCAGTATCCCAGTAGATCTCAGGTGCGGGTTTAAAGTAGAACTCCGTGCGCCGGATTACGTTATCCAGGCCTTCGTAGCGCAGGATGATGTTTTTTCCTTCTTCGCCTTCGATCAGCGCCCTCAACCCTCGCCTCGGCTGGCTAATTCCCTTGACCTCGAAAATGTCTCTGAAATCCGTATCATACGAGAGCTCGAGGCTCAGCTTCACTGGAAAGCTGTTGGTATTTTTCACGAACAGCTTCTCATAGAAATTCGTGCTTATGAACATCGTCCGGAGAATGTGGAGCGTGCCCTCAGGCACCCGATTCTGGTCCGTGCCAGTCAACTCCGGGTTGGTCAGCGAAATATTGGCAATATACCCGCGGCGGGTGAAGCTCAGCGGTACCAGGTCGCTGCTATTGATCTTCAGCGTATACTTATTCAAGTACCTGGTATCAGAGCGGAAAAGACCCAGCGGGGTGCCTCGCGGCACGTTGCCCAGGCTATCCGTGACCATAAAGGTCGTGCCTTCGTTGATGACAATCGTATCGTTCATAAGCGGGACCCGTAACCCAAATTCATATCTTAGACTGGCCCGCGAAATCAGTGCCGACGCCCTTGCTTCCCGAGCCGGGCTTTACCACTGTCTCCATGCGGTCGACCTTTTCCACGATGCTGGCATTCACCAGCCGGTTATACAGGTTTTCCATCTTCCAGGCCATTTTTTTCGAGTCAAACCGGTCCAGCGCAAGCTCCCTGCCGTTGCAGCCCATGTATTCCGCGAGGTTCTCGTTACCGAGCAGGTGGTCGATATGTTCGGCAAGATCTTTGGTTAGTGTATCAGGGTTCGGGTCCAGCACGATCCCGTTGATACCGTGTTGAGTGCTCTCGACCAGACCACCGCTTCTCGTCACGATGACCGGCCTTCCACAGGCCATTCCTTCCACAGGCGCAATGCCGAAGGCTTCACCCTGGGGCATGATCGTCGGGTATAATATGACATCTGACGCCTGCATGTACCTGGGCATTTCCTCCCCAGTGGCCGAGATGAACAGGATATTGTCGCTCACCTCCAGATCCTGGATCATCGAACTGATACAGGTCCTGAACGCCGGCCTCTCATTCTCAAAATCCACCGAGTCGCCGTTGCCGCTGATAATGAGACAAATGTCCGGGTACTTTTCCATGAGCCTGGACACCGCTTCGATGCTGTGCAGAGTTCCTTTGGACTTACATGCCCTGGCCGGGTGAAATACCACTTTCCGTCCGGAAAGCCCCAGCCGGGCCTTAGCCGCATCTTTATCTAATGGTACGGTATATTTGCTCAGGTCCACGCCGTGATAGTGGACTTCGACTTTCTCCGGTGGCAGCATGGAATCGAAAATACACGGACTTTTCATGTGATAGCTGACAGCGACCACCTTGTCCCACTTGATGTCTCGCATCAGGTGCCTGCAGAGCTCATCCTCCCAGTAATTGTGAATCGTCAGTACAATAGGAATCCCATATTTTTTTGCCAGCTCATCCAGGCACTCCGCGTGGTCCGGTATGAAATAATGGAAGTTATGCGCATGGATGATCTCCGGGTTTTCCCTCAGGATAAAGCGTTCCATCATATCGTAGACCTTCTCGTACCTGCCGGAGACCGGTGCCGTTCGCTGTAAGTACTCGATGTTCATATAATCGTCAGATGAGATCCGGATCCAGTCGCTATACGTGTCGTCCCTGTCCGGGTGTGGTGCGGTCAGCAGCGAAATATCGTGCCCTCTCCTCGCCAGCTCCTCATAAAGGTAAACAAGATGAGACTCGACACCCCCTACTACCGGGGGGAATGCCCAGTGCATAACGCCAATTTTCATGATATCGACCAAACCAAATTAGCTCTGGGCTTTTTTAAAGGTGATCAACATAAAAAACGTCTATCAATGAGGGCGTCCCCCTTTTTAACACCACCATGCGACGTGGTCTCAATCGCCTGCCTAACCCCCCGCCATAGGGGGAAAAATCGTGACGATATCTCCGGCCGAAAGTACTGTATCAAGCCCGTTAAGCGATCGTATCTCCCGGCTGTTGACAAACACGGCCAGGTACTCGTTCATCCTGTCGGTTTCCAGATCATAGATCGCTTCCCTGAAGCCAGACTTACCATGCCTCGCCAGCCCTATGAACAGGTCTCGCATTGTCATACCCTGCCGGAGTGGCTGTTCATAGGCCCTATCGTCAAACACGTCCACGGCATATCCTACGATCACCACCTTAACCGCGGGCTGGCTACGCTGCTCTTGCAGCTTCAACTCCGCCACCTTCGCCATACAGGATGTCGATCACGAAATCCAGCCCAAGCGAGTGAAGCTTATCTTTAGTAGGCACACCGTTCTCGTCCCAGCCGCACAGATCGTAATACCTGCTGATCATATCGTCGATCCTGGCTACATTGCCTTTGGCAAGCCCTGCCTGCAGTGGTTCCTTGTTAAACCTTCCGGGCAACACGTCCTCCTTACGACCGAAGCCTTCCCGGGCGCCGAATGCCCTGGCGAGGTTGGTCGCCCGCTCTCCGATCTTCAGGAACTCCTCCAGCTTGTACCCGAAGCCTGACGCAGCATTAACCAGCTGCAAGAAATCATTTTCCAGGTTAAGCTCGTTAGCTACGAACCTGCATACGCACACACAGTCAAGGATTGCCGAGTCTTGATCATCACGTTTGATGAGCGCCGGCTTATCGGACGTGTCAAACGGGTCAGTACGTTCCCCCGATGATAGCCACTCCTTGTTAAACACCCACGGCTTGAGGTGATCAGCGCCCCGTGTACCACGCGCATATGACAAAGCAGTGCCCTGGCCACTCCGGGGGTCGTAAGCTGGCATCTCTTGACCTTTGGTGTGTGCGGCAAAGTCCGAACTGCCACGGCCGATCTCTTCCGCCGCCCTCATGACACCGTTGGATGCCAGACGACCAAGGTCACCTTCCCCCCGGCCTGCCGCATGGATGGCTGCCATCCACGCATCCTTGTTGCCGAACCGCAGGTCCAGGCCGTTAGTTTTATCCTTTCCTATCAAGCCACGCTCATAGCACTCCATCAGGAACCCGATGGTGTTGCCCAGCGAGATCGTATCCAGGCCATAACCGTCGATGAGGTAGTCTGCGAGCGATATCGCCTTCGGGTCGTCGATGCCACAGTTCGAGCCCAACAGCACCGTAGTCTCGTACTCCGGGCCGTCGTCGATCTTGCCTTCGTACCCCGGGGCATCCAGCACATGGAAGTGGGTGCACTTGATGGTGCAGTTCCAGCAGGGGTGCCAGTTCTTGCCATCATTCCAGAGTTCTTTTCGCATTGCCTCGCCGTCTATCTTCGCTGCGCTTTCGAACTGTCCTTGCTGGAAATTTCTGGTGGGCAACCCACCGGCTGCGTTGACCCCTAAGAGAATATTCGGGGTGCCTCGATACCTCAGCGCATCTGCCGTGACTGGATTCTTGTTCAGGCGGACGTTCTGCTCTTTAACGAGGGCCATGAACTCCTTTTGCATGGCCAGCGGAGGCCGCTTACTTCCTATGACAGAGACCGCTTTCAGGTTCTTCGAGCCCATGACCGCCCCTACCCCACCTCTGGCAGCCGCCCGGGCATCGGCGATGATCGCTGATAACAGGGCCATGCGTTCGCCAGCCTGGCCGATGCTAAGTACTCGTATCGGCCTGGCCGACTCGCCTTGAAGCTTCTTAACTTTGGCAGTCGTTTCCCATGTGTCAAGTCCCCAGATATCAGAGGCGTCAAAAAATTGCACACTATCATCGGCGATATGCATACGCACGGGCACCTTCGATCCGCCCTCCAGGATGATCCCATCATAGCCCGCAAACTTCAACTCCGGCCCCCAGTAGCCGCCACCGTACGAGTCGGTGAACGTGCCTGTCAGTGGTGACTTGGTCGCCGCTACAAACCGGTTCCCGGTCGGAGCAGGAGTGCCTGTGAGCACCCCAGTAAACAGGTACAGGATATTCTCGGGCGACAGGGGATCGGTATTCTTTTTGATCTCTCTGATTGCGTAATGTGCCGCGAGGGCTTTGCCACCCAGACAGGCTCTCGCCACGTCCTCCTGCATATCCTCGACACCATAAGTATGATCAGACAGATTGACGCGTAACAGCTTTCCCCATAACCCCTTCATGCAAACAGCTCCTCTGCAACTCCCGCATTTCTCAGGTGATCCTCAATCGTCCTTCTCTCGACATCGGTCAACTCCTGCAGGGGAGCCCGGACATGGCCCGCCGGGAATCCTTGAATGGTAAGCGCGTACTTGATCGACGCGGGAAATGTGCCTACCTGCATAGCCCTGATGGCATGATTAAGCGACTTCTGCAGTTCAAATGCTCTACGGTAATTACCGTCCCGCACAGACCGGTACATATCCGCGCAGACATGTGGGGCGATGCATGCACTGCCTATCGCCATGCCCTTAGCCCCCTGAGCCATACCACTGCAGACCAGGCTGTCCATACCGACCAGCACAGAAAAGTCCTTCGGCGCCCTGAAAATAAACTCCGAGAGCTTTGCTGCATCGCCCTCGCTGTCCTTAAGGCCTACGATCCGATCGTCGCGGGCAAACTCCTCCAGGATATCGGGCATCATCCGGTTGCCCGCAAACGAAGGTATATTATAGGCAATCACCGGAAAGTCGATCGCTTCGGCGATAGCCAGGTAATGACGGGCGATCCCCTCCTGCGTCGGGTGGTAGAAAAACGGTTCCACCGCGACAACCGCATCAGCGCCGCTGTCTTTTACATACTTTGCCAGCTGAATGGTCTCCCTGGTAGAAGCAGAACCAGCGTTGACAATGAGCTCGATTTTCTTTGCAGCGTCCACCGTAATGTCCACAACAGATCTCCGCTCCGCTTCATTCATGAGCGCAAACTCCCCTGCCGTGCCCATGACCAGCAGCCCGTGAATCCCGGAATCATCAAAATGCGAGACAAGCTCGCTGAGCAAACCCCCATCCAGATCTCCGTTACGCTTGAACGGCGTAGGCATGGCTGCGTAGACTCCCTCGGGGTGATACA
>CAZJRS010000031.1:0-7529 GCA_964548585.1 uncultured Methanocella sp.
TACCGCACCGGCTCGTACTCGGTCTTGCCGCGTCCGAGCGCGTGTAACCTCAAGGTATTAGAAAGGTGGAAAGAGACGGTCTTCATGTAGCCCCATTTGCGGATGCGCCTGGTCGATACGTAGACGAGGGCTTCGGGGTTGAACATGATCGGACCGATGCTCTTGACTCTGTTGCAGAGCTCTACGTCCTCTCCGGTGTATAGGCGGGTGTTGAAGCCGCCGACCTTCCTGAAGGCGTTCTTTTTAACGGCGAAGTTCGCCCCGGGGACGGAGGGCTTATTGATCTTTGCCATGAACTGCGAGTAGGGAGGCAGCACATACCGGCAGAAATGGCTTTCGAACCGGGTGCCGTCAAGCGGCATCAACGTTCCGTGGACTCCTGCAGCTTGCGGGTCTTCAAGGGTGGACGCAATGTGAGCCAGCCAGTTGGGCGTGATGAACGTGTCCGCGTCGGTAAAAGCCAGGACATCATATCTGGCCATATCTGCTCCGATCTGGCGACCGCGAGAAATCGTGCTTTTTGGGTGAGTGATTACACGGTCGGCGAGCGCCTCGGAGATCTGTACTGTGCCATCCGTGCTGCTGTCGTCCGACACGATGACCTCGTAGTTCCCGTCGAACTGCTGGTGCTGAAGAGACTTCAGGCACCTCTCGATGTATTTCTCCTCATTATAGGCGGGAATTACGACAGAAATATTCATTTTTTTCACCGTGCAGCTACGCTGTAATGCACATTTGTCGATCCTTGTGTGGGCCGTTATTCGATAATGTTTCTAATGGGTTATAAGTCTTATGTGACTGTGAGATTCTCCCCTATCTTCATATATTTCCCCGACCATGAAGATACAGAGATAAAACACCGGTGAGTGAGCTCATGGACCGCAACAGACAGCTGATATACGCGGCGATTGCCGCAGTCGTACTAGTACTACTGATCGCCTGCGGGCTGAACTATCTCGCGTTGCAGTCCTCAAACCAGGAACTCGATTACTACAAGAACCAGCAGAAAGAGATCGCGAAAGCGATTACAGCCGACTACATCGGGGATATGCAGGCTGCCAAAATGACGTGGGCACAGGCTCACCAGGCCGAGGCGAAGGCGCTCAACAACGAAGGGATCATTATAGAGGCGGACTATGTGGCGACGCCTTACTACTCGGCGGTCCTCGACCCTGCTAACCCGTATTACGTGAACCTTGGCCCCGCGGGAGATGTGGAGAGCGGCCAGGTGAAGATCGGCCTGGGTCAGTACTACGATGGCAACTATACTCGTGCATCCGGCTGGTCAGTCACCTACGTCGTCAATCGCTCTACACACCAGGTAGCCGGATTTACCGCATCCCTGATACAGAGCATCGCTTACAACCACTATGTCGATAACGTGGCACCGGGCATCAACAACCAGCTGGGCGTTGCGGATGGTGTGGTAACAGGTGAAAACCAGGTCACCCTCGACACCAGTTATATCGCGGAGTCCGACACGTGGATCCATGTGACCGAGCACAAATACTGGCTGAAAAACACCGACCTGACACCCTACCTGACGATAAAGACCTACGTCAACGGGAGTACCGAGCAGGTGACGGGCGTAGATATCTCCCGGCCGTACTATACCAGCCAGGCGACTGTAATGCATTAGATTTGAGTCCTGGGAAAAACGCCGTAAACACTGGTCATCACTGAACTTACAGGGCTGAGCCCTGATCACTGGTTCTGGCCCTGCCCGGTTTTCCTGAACTCCCGCCTTCTCTCGGACTTATAGTCCGCGATGATGCCGTTGAACCAGCTGGCGCTCTTCTCTTTTTCGTTCTTCGCCAGAAATTCCTTCCACCGCTCTATGGCGGCGTCCAGCTTGTGAGAGTCCAGCACTGCGAAGTCGTCCACCAGCTTGAGGGCGACGTCTTCCTTCGAGACTACGGGCACCTTGGCTTCGAGGAACTTTTCCTCGGCCAGGTGAGACATGAAGGTGCCCCGGATGACAACTCTGATGCCTTTTTCGATGAGCATCGCAGCCGCCTGATGCCCTCCGCCCGCGTCCCGGATGAAGACGATATCCCCCGGCTTGAGGCCCAGCTTCTTGTCGCATGCCAGGATCGAGTCCTTACCAAGGTTTTCGATGATCTTGACGGGGGATTTGTCTCCCCTGAACTCCAGCACACGAATTTGCTTGAGCCGGTCGATGTTTGACCGAAGTTCGGAGTTGCGTTTGCGCTCGTCGTAGATCTCCTGCTTCAGCAGGACGATCTCTTTGTCCCGGATGGTGATCTCCTTGCTCTTCCGGAGGTCGTCGAGGCCCTGCTGCTGCAGGCTGCTCAGCTTCTTTTCCTTTGTCGACAGCCGATGCCGGGTCTCCGATGCTTCTCTTTTCAGATCAGAGATGTAGGACCGCAGGTTCTCGATCTGCTCGTCCTTCTTTCTGAGCTGCTCCCGCAGCTCGGCGAGCCTTATCTCGGCGTCAGCTTCCACCGGATCCGGCACCGGCGCTGCGTGGGGCCTTACGATCGGCTTTGGTAGGAGCTGCCCAATAGCGTTATCGATGGAAGTGCCGCCGATGGCCATGACCTTGACATCGTTGGCGAGATGCGCCGGTGCCTTGCGGTCAATCTGGGCGAACTTGCTCTTGTACGCATTATAAGCCTTGATCGCGGCTGAAAGCGCGTCCCGCTCGTGGTCGTTGTTGTAGCCGTAAGGCTTCGCTATCCTGACCTTTTCGTCCACGGATATGCGCTCGTCAGGGGCGAACAGCGTGGCCTTGAAAGACCTCTTGATTTTCTCCACGGTGTCAGGCGGGGGATATACGTCGGTGGCGACGATAACCGGCTTCCCCCGCTCCCGGATATACTCGACGATGTCTGGTATGGACATGACGCGGGAGCTAATCAGGCCCTTCAGCTCACCATTCAGGTTCAGGATGGCGACGCCGATGGTAGTCCCAGGGTCGATGCCTACGATCAGGTGCTCTCTGGCCTTTCGCTCGAGTGGTATGAACTCGATCGTGTCTTTCTCTACGCTGGTAACAGTCACCTGTACGTCTTCCTCACGGGAGTTGTGAATGCCCAGCTCCGACCTCTTTCTATTGACGATAAAAGTACCGTTTACGAGGCCTCCGAAGCCCTCTGTTACTTTTGCTTCGTGGTCTATCGATTTCAGCTTCGCCTCGACGTCTCTGACCTTCTCCCGGACCTTGCCCTGGACCTTACGTCGATACCGGTTCTGGCTCCAGCCACCCCTGCCCAGAGATCGGGCCCGGCTGACCTTGATGATCGTCTTGTCCTCAAAGACAGATACGATATACCCGACACCCATGGCTGCAAGGCTGGCGCAGGCAAACGCCTCTTCCACCGGGACCATGGGATTAAAGACAATGCCCTTCTCCTTTCCGAGGCGGGTCAAGGGTTCCTGGTGCTCGTTACCCGTCACCTGGACGAGCCTGACGTCGGACGGCAGACGCTTTAAAAGGGAAATCAGCTCTTTCCGGTTCGAAGCGAGCTCGGTGATACTGTCCACTGCGAGCAGGTCCGGGCGGTACTGGCGGATCATCCGTAAAAGCTTAAAAAGGCTGATGTCCGGGAAGCGCTCGACTTCGCCATTCAGGATCACCAGCGCGTACCGGGGCGTTTCCCGGGACCGGCTTGACCCGTGGACGATGTCGACGCCGAATATGACATTAGGAGTCTGGGTTGGCATTGTCGTGTGGAATCTGTTGATCTGTTATGTGTACCACGGCGGTTCAAAAAGTTTTTCATGCCCTGAGTGCGGCGATTCAGGCGGCGATTGAGCGGCCTGCCTTCGCATCACTTCCCGATTACTGTCAATAGAGTATTGGATGTTGAGGATATTAATATTATCTCTATAGTATACATATGGAATCAAAAGGGCTGTACTTAGACAACATCACAGTAACTTTTCTACGGGTATGAAAAAGGACTGTGTAAGGCTGGTTGTATCGGTAGAAGTGTCAGAATAAACTTGTTCATCCTATCTCTGTGGTGCGCCGTTGAAGCGCCAGGCTCGCCAAGAAACGCCAAGGACGCCAAGCGGCTCGTTGCTATTGCATGGCACTAAAAACATATTTCAAATGCAGGGCAAGCCAGAGAGAGCTATTATTTTCTCCGCGAACTCACTCTTCACCGAGTACGCATATCTGCCCTCAGTCGTCTTTTGCCTGTCGGCCACGCCTTTTTCGTACAACTCTTTCATGTACATGCTTACTGCGCTGTCGTGCTGGTCCAGCTTTTTACATAGATCGGCGTTCGTCATCCCAGGGCTTTCGATCAGCGCCTGGAGGATCCTTCCAGTGGTGTCCCGACGCATGAGAGATATGGCCAGCTGGTCCCCCTTGCTGTAAAAATTTGAGTTTCGGAAGTACCGGACGAACTTTCCGTCGTTGAACTGCACGACCTTGTGGTTGAGTTCAAGGATGAGCATATGGTACCGTACAGTGCCCATGTTCATACCGGAACCGCGGGAGATCTCGTACATGGTGACGCCGGGGTTGTCAGTGATATACGCGGAAACTTTGTTCCTGTTCTGGTTTTTGTTCAGCTTGTTCTTTGCCCTGGCCACGGTACCGAACAGGAGAAATTTGATGGCCAGGAATGCGATCGCGAGGATTGCGAGCCCGGTGATGGCGGTCACCGAGACTGTTGATATGCCGCCGTTGCCTGCTCCGAAAAAGATGGTGCTGTTGTTGACCATGGCAACGGTGGTGAAAGTGTCCAGCGGCTTCTCGAACGCTATTTCTCCTGCATCACTCAGCGCGTAGACTCCCGAGGTATAAACGCAATTGGGAGTTCCCCGGGCGATCGACCGGTCGTAGTTCACGATACTTGCGATCACAAATACCGTATCCTTCCCCTGATAGATGGCAATTTTATTATCCGTCAGGATCTGGTTCCGGATGGGTAATGCTCCTCTACCATACAGGTCCGTTTCCATCGTGTACTTATGATCGGATGGTATTACATACGTCCAGAGCACCTCATCATGTATCAGATCATATGCCCGTAAGGCGAACGGAGTCAGATCAGTGAGGTTTTTCGGCTCGTAGCGATCGTCATATATCACATCGTAAATGACGCCATCGCTGCCGCCAGTCTGCATAACCGGATTATAGTTCATCTTGTATTTTCGAGGTGCTGATATGTCCCTGCCGTTATGGCTTATGACATATACCATGTATTCGAAAGTTGAAGTGTCCAGGTATGCCATGTACACATTATCACTGGAATCTACCGGCATCAGGGGGAATAACTGGTAAACCCCGGACTCCATGTGTTTCGACCATTTCAGGTTACCATTTTTATCTAGTGCTACCACGCCGCTCTGGACCGGGACATACAGGGTGCCGTGCTGGTATAGCGGAGTCGTGCCATAGGCAGCTCGCAACCCTTCGACAACGTACTGTGGGGAAGCACGATCGCCGATGTCTTTTTGCCATAGCAGCATGCCGTTTTTACCGTAAGCCTTCACCAGGCTGGATGGCGTCCTGTAATCCGCATACGTAGAATTGCCATCGATCTTGTATTCATACCAGTAGCGTCTGACCGCATCCACCACGTAGATGTTGCCTTCTTCATCTATGCCTGCCGGTGCTGAAACGTTCTGGATTCTACACACGACTGTGCCATTCTTATCCAGCACAGTCTCGTTGTACCCATGGAAGACATAGACCCTGTCCCCGACAGCAGTGATCAGCGTGTCATCGAATGGCGTGGCCCATGTATCTAATGGAACCTCCCACAAGATCGTACCTTCCGGCGAGATGGCAATGACTGCCCAGGTATAGCCTTTAGCCGTAGTATTGTCATAGTAATTACCCCAGTCCCAGAAACCGGGGCCCGGGACGTTTGGATCTACATAGACGTACAGCGTGCCGTTGGATAAGCCGTAAACGGGCCATGACATTCCCATCATAGCTCCGCCCCCGCTTATGCCCATCATAACTGGCCTGTCTCTTGGGCAACATATGCGCCACCGATCGGGTACCGTCAGGTTCCACTTTTCACTCCCGTTCGGGCTTATGCACCGAATAACGTTGCCTTTGAATGTGTATATGTTGCCATTTCCGGCATCAGCCATGTAATCGATATTGCCACCCGGCTCCGCACTCCAGTTCTCGACCACAGTGACATTGCTATTTGCCGGTTTTGTCGTCTGGCTGAATGGAATTGTCGGCCTCACCGGCAAGGGGCTTGCTGTCGGAACCGGGGTAGCTTCAGAGTGCTGCCCGACGAAAACCTGCACAGGCGATGCAATCCCGTCATTAGAAAACTTACCGATGCCGATCTGTCCTGCGTAATTATCGCCCCAGGCAAAGACTGTCCCATCGGTTCTCAGTACCAGACTGTGACTGCCGCCAGCAGAGATCTCCTTCACTCCGGTCAGGTTAAGCACCGGCTCCGGGACAGCAACCGGATATCCAAAAAGCTGGCCGTTGCCTAACATTCCCCGCTGGTGCTCTCCCCAGGTATAGACCCGCCCGTCGCGAGTGAGGGCCACAGAAAACCCGTCACCTGCAGCCACCTGTACGACGTTCTTTAGACGATCGGCTTTTACCGGAGTAAGCTGGACGCTGTAATCGGTGACGTTCCCGAGCGGGTAATACATGTTATGGCCCCAGCCCCAGACGGTGCCATCAGCCTTCACTGCAAGGGTTGTGCTATCTCCGCTGCTGATGCTGACGATGTCAGATATGGGCACATTGACCGGGGTAGCCCTGTTTGACGTGTTACCATCGCCGATCTCTTCACCCTCTCCCCAGGCCCAGACGGTGCCGTCGTTTTTTAACGCTATGGAATGAAATGCGCCACAGGCGATCGTCTTGACGTCGGAGATCGGCACCCTGACA
This sequence comes from uncultured Methanocella sp., assembly GCA_964548585.1. GTDB lineage: Archaea > Halobacteriota > Methanocellia > Methanocellales > Methanocellaceae > Methanocella_A. The sequence goes on from CAZJRS010000031.1 coordinate 6,851, forward strand.
GGCTCCGGCACACTGATATTATTATCCAGGCTGCTGCCGTTTGCATCCACCGGGCTCATCAAGCCTGTGCCGAGTTCTCCCTCGATACCTCGGCCCCAGGCCCAGACTGTGCCGTCATTCTTCAATGCGAGCATATGGCCCCACCCGGCTGCAACGGCTTTCACATCATCAATTCCTTTAACCTGAACTGGGGTAGACCGGGAGATGTTGGTTCCATCGCCAAGCTGCCCCCAGTCATTGTCACCCCACGCCCAAACTGTACCGTCGTTTTTCAGGACCACTGTCGATGTACCCCCGGATGCGACGGCCTTCACATCATCGATCGGCACCTTCGCCGGGACCAGCCTGTTCGTATTTCCGCCGTCTCCGAGCTGCCCTGAGTTGCCGTCACCCCAAGCCCATAAAGTACCATCATCCATGACTGCGAAGCTGCATTTGTATCCCGCGACAACTGATTTTACTCCCGGACCCTGTTCAAGCCCTGCCTCCGGGACAGGCAGAACAGCAGCTATCATCAACCCGATAAGCGCCAGAAGCCCGATGATCCAGACATACTTCCATATGTAAAGTTTCATGTGATATCTTCACCCTGACCGAGTATCGCTAATGGTAGCTACCATTGTGATATAGTAGCTAAATGGGGAAGAGCATATAAGTAATTTCTATCATAATCGTTTAG
>CAZJRS010000031.1:7629-35609 GCA_964548585.1 uncultured Methanocella sp.
TATTTGTAAGGGGGAAAACATCTGTTACATGTTAGAAGAATCGGAGCAATTGCTATAGTTGTACTGCTCATCGCTGCGATGATCGTGGCCATGGTCCCTCCTGCCTCAGCGGCATCGGCAGCGGCCAGCAGTGCCGCGGCATCCGGCGGCGGGTTCAGGGGCTTCGGTGGTGGCAGCGCTGCCAGCAGTGCCGCAGCAGCCGGCGGCGGGTTCGGTGGCTTCGGTGGCGCCAGCGCTGCCAGCAGCGCCAGCGCGGGCGGCTACGGCCTGGGTGGCTGGGGCGGGAACAACTGGGGCGGCAACTGGGGCGGCAACAACTGGGGCTGGAACAGGGGCTTTAACAACTGGGGCGGCAACTGGGGCGGCAACTGGGGCGGCAACAACTGGGGCATAAACAACTGGGGCATAAACAACTGGGGTATCAATCCCTTGTGGAATACCTGGGGACTGAATCCCTGGTGGGGCAACCGCGTGGCCTGGGTGTGATCTGGTTACCTGTGCATGAATAAAATGAAGTGGACGCATCCGGAAGCGATCTGGATGAGTCCTGTTTTTTATCATTAATACTAATGTAGCGTCCGTTTTTTAGACCTGAATCTGAATCCCGGCAACCCATCGGTTTACTCACTGCAAATCCCGTAAACTTATATGGCAGAATAACTGCTCTTATCGCCATATACCAGATATTTTTAATCATTTGAGCCATATGATGTTAAATTACCAGCTATTTTAAAAACAGAGTAATATTTTAACGGTTTATCCTTAAATCTCTTCGATAAACGACGTTTTTGCGATTTTAAATCCCAGCCTTTTTATCATCAGTGGCATTAATCACTTTTTGTAGGGGGAAAACATCTGACAAACTTAAGAAGAATCGCTACATATGCCTTAGCGGCATTGATTATCGCGTCTATGATCGTGGTGCCGGTGGCATCTGCCAGATTTGGAGGCGCAGGATTTGGGGGAGCAGGAATCGCTAGTGCCGGATCATCCGCACTGGCCAGTTCGGGCGGCTTCGGCGGCCTTGGAGGACTGGGCGGTGCCAGCGCGATCAGCAGCGCATCGTCTATCAGTTCCGGCTTCGGCGGCTACGGCGGCTACGGCGGCCTAGGCCTCGGAGGACTGGGAGGATTCGGCGGCTACGGCCTCAACAGAGGGTTCGGTGGCTTCGGCGGCTACGGCCTCAACAGAGGCTTTGGTCTCGGCGGCTGGGGCAGCGGCTTCGGGAACAACTGGGGCGGCCTCGGAGGCTTCGGCGGCTACGGACTTGGTAACTACGGTCTCGGCGGCCTTGGCTATGGTGGCCTGGGCGGCTGTGGCTGCTAATAAGAATATGGTAAATAAAAAATCGACAGAGGGTACCTTCACAAATACTGAAGGTGTCCCCCCTTATTATTTTTCAGCTACCCGGAGATATCCGGATGGCGTAGCCATCAGGCTTTTTTCAGCCCGGCGATAAGCGCCGCTGTGGCACCCGCGTTAAACCCGTTGTCGATGTTGACAACGACCAGACCCGGGGAGCAGGACTGCAGCATCGTTGTCAGTGCGCCGATACCTCCCGCGCCCAGCCCGTAGCCTATACTCGTGGGCACGCCGATCACGGGCACCGGGGCGATGCCCGCCACTACCGAGGGCAGCGCGCCCTCCATGCCGGCGACCACAATAATGCACGCGACGTCCTCGGAGATCATCTTTTTTAGCGGATCGAGCAGACGGTGGATGCCGGCGACTCCGACATCATAGCCCCTGATCACATCGCAGCCCATGACCTCCGCGATAGAGGCTGCTTCCTCCGCGACCGGGATATCAGAAGTGCCTGCGGTCAGTACACCAATTACACCTTTTTTAGCAGGCTTTTCTTTGCGGCGATCGACGATGATCATCCGGGCTTCCGGCCGGTGGACCACGCCCTCGTTGCCAATGCGCCTTACGACTTCCACGTGATCGGCTTCAGAAGCCCTTGACACGGTGACCATACTCTTTTTAGCCACCACAGCTTCCACGATCTCGCCCACTTTCACGGGAGTCTTTCCCTCCGCGTAAATGACCTCAGGTATACCTGATCTGGCCTCCCGGGACATATCGAAAACCGTGTGATTCCCGATACGCTCCACGTAGTCGAGCTTTAGCAGCCGCTCCGCAGCTTCGACGCCGATCTCGCCGCGCTTCACCTTTTCAAGGACATCATGGACGCTCATCGTTTTCCTCCGGAAAATCAGTATAAAGACTCATACAGAGGCGGGTTATAAAAGCTTTTGCCCTGACTGGATAATCACGGCTACCGGGGCCTTCGTATATAAACGCCAGGAAGACTGGACGCCAGAAAACGTGAAAAATGGTTTAGTAGTCCCTGTCAACCAGGAACCTGCCGATTGCAATGATATCTTCCATTGCCTGGCTGCCGGGGCAGAGACCTTCTAGCTCGGCGAGAGCTTCGTCCCGGTACTTGCTGGCTACTCCTGCGGTGTACTCGTAAGAGCCGGCTTCGGTGAGGATCTTAAAGACGCTGTCAATATCGGCTTCGGCGAACTTCTCTTTCTCGTAGAGGCTTTTCAGCTCATCCTTTTGTTGAGAATACTGCAAAGCGTAGAGCACCGGAAGCGTCTTCTTCTTGTTTCTGATGTCGTTCCTCGCGGACTTGCCGGTCTTCGCGGGGTCGCCCCAGATGCCCAGGATATCGTCCTGGATCTGGAAGCCTATGCCGATCTTATGGCCGAACGACTTGAAGCGCCGGATTACTTCCTGATCGTCAGTCGCTGCCATAGCCCCGATAGCGGTGGATGCCTCGATCAGCGCTGCGGTCTTGCCGGTGATCATCTCCACGTACTCCTCGACGGTGACGCCCTTCCGGTTCTGGAAGTCCATGTCCAGGTACTGGCCTTCGCAGAGCTGCATGATCGTCTCGTTGAAGACTTTTAAGACCGAGACCATGGTTTCAGGCTTCACTTTCAGTTCCATGATCGCCATGTAAGAAAATACATCCATGGCATCACCGGTGTTGATCGCCTGGGGCACGCCCCACAGCTTCCAAACCGTAGGCCTGTGGCGACGCTTCTCGTCCCCATCCTCGATGTCATCATGGATCAGCGAGAAATTGTGAACCAGCTCGACCGCCGCAGCACCGGGCAAAGCGTTTTCGAATTTGCCGCTGACAGCTTCGCAGGCGAGCAGACACATGGTCGACCGCAGCTGTTTCCCGCCCTTGTTATCGCAAGGGCTAAGCTTTTCGTCACGCCACCCGAGGTGGTACATCATCATGTCACCGAGCAGCCCGACTCTTCTGCGGCTTTCGATGATCCGTCTCATCTCCTGGTTCGTGTAAACGGAATAGTTCTCAAGGATAGCGGTGACCGGGATTACCATAGTGTTCAAGTGCCTATTGACTTTTACGTATTAATACTCTTCGAAAATCGTGCATTAATACCCTTGGAAGTCCCAAGATAAGCTTCGGCGTATGCTGCTAAATCGAGCGTGAAACTGTAAGGCTATCGCCAGTGCACAGATAGAGGAAAACGTTATATGCAATTAACTGTAAATAAGTATCAGGTGCCCCCATGGATCACTCCGGGATTGAGGTCAGGAAACACTGGGATGCAGCCGGCGGCCGCATGCTGATCATCCTGAGGAACGGCAGCTCGTTCGTCAGCAGGGCTACGGTTGAGGATACCTACCCGGAGGCGATTTCCGGCATCCTGTGCTTTGCCAGGTCGGGGGGTATGACCCCTTCGGCTTCCGCAGCGGGCGGCAAGATCACATGGCAGCTTACCGGGCTTCAGCCCGGCGATGTCCGGGAACTAGTCTACACCTCGCTGTCAGCCCAGGCGCTGCGTGATCCCGGGTTGAAAAAGCGGCCTTCTGACCGTGACTCCGCGCTGCTTGCCGGAATGAGCGGTACTACCCCGCGGCTGGTCATGGAAGATGCGGCCATTGACCCTATCGCCAGTATTCCACCTTCCGGGGTAGCCCCCGTCAGCAAGGTACCCCCGGCCAAACCAGAAGAGTCCAGTGTGTCGCCACCGGTGGAAAAAGCCGGCACAGTCATTTGCGTAGGCGCGGGAAAAGGAGGAACAGGAAAAACCACATTCTCGATTAACTTCGGCATAGCGCTGGCTGAAATGGGTTTTGAGACCGTATTGCTGGACGCGGATACGAGCATGAGTAACATGGCCTCGTATATGGGCATCGACGTCCAGAGCATGAAAGCCACGTTGCACGAAGTCCTGTCAGGAGAAGCCGAGCCGGACAAAGCAGTCTACCGGGCGTTTAACGACCGGCTCAGAATCGTTCCCAGCGGGCTATCCATAGCCGGTTTCCTCAAGATGGACCGGAGCCTGCTCGATGGTGTCATCGGCCATTTTTCCAGGAATGCCGACTTTATCGTGATCGATACGCCTGCCGGATACAACAAAGAGGTGGCTCTGTCACTCTACGCTGCCGACTATCTGATCCTCGTGCTCAACCCGGACGACGGGAGCATGATCGACGGCCTCAAGGTGCAGGAGATGGCCAGAATACTGGACGTAAGAGTGCCGGGCATCGTCTTGAACAGGTATGACATGACCGGCCACCAGTACAGCAAGTCCCAGATCGAACAATACTTCGGTACGCCTGTCATTGGTATGTTGCCCGAAGACGGGGAGATGCGCCGTAAAGACAAGGTGCCGGCCATCCTGGCCAATCCCGGATCCCGGACCGCCAGGGAAATATACCGTGTGGCCGAGACGATCTCGGGACGAAAGCGTAATGAGCAGCCGCCTGCGCGACCGTTTGCCGCGAGACTTATGGAAGCCCTATTTAAGTCCTGATTAAGATCGAGGTAATGATAGCCTATTACCTGGCGTTCGACTGCTTTTCCCGGGCAAAAGGCTACCCTGACAGCCACAGGGCTCTTGCGCTGCGGCCTCTGGCCTGCCATCGTGCGCGTGTCTCCTCATATCTGTCCGAAATTCGAATTAAGCTCATATCTCCGTGCTCAGATACCTGCATAAGAGTTACAGCGTAGGGGATGTTCATGAAAATCAAGGAAGTAATGACTAACGAGATCGCGTGTGTCGATACGAAATCCACGGCCGCCGATGCTGCAATGAAGATGAAGGATCAGAACACAGGCACTGTGATTGTTGTTGAGGAGGGCAATGTCAAGGGGATCGTGACCGATCGGCAGATCACGGTCCGGGCGGTCGCGGAGCGAAAGGACCCGATGAACACGCCGGTATCCGACATCATGACCACTGACATCGTCGGGTGCAGTGAAAACGACGATATTTTCGACGCCCTGAAGACCATGGGTGAGAACAGGGTCCGGAGGCTTCCCGTTGTGAACGACAGCTCCCAGCTCGTGGGCATCGTCTCGGTTTCAGATATCGCCCGGGAGATGCGTATCGGCATGGACAGCATGTTTGACGAAATCACGAAAGCGTCTCGCTAGAGCGAGAAAGATCACAGAATAACAGTGATTGAGTCAGCGGGGGACAAATCGTAGGTCCCCCGGTCCTGATGCCAGCAGAGGAAAAACTATTCAAGCTTATTTCTCAAGCGGCCAGCTTCCCGACAGCGTTAAAAACCCGGAAATGCTAACACTTACATATGATCCGCGTCGGCACTTCAGGCTGGTCCTACGACGACTGGGTGGGCGCATTTTACCCGCCCGGCCTCCCTAAACACGCCTGGCTGAGCTACTACGGGAAATATTTCCACACCACGGAGATCAACAGCTCGTTCTACGCGTTCCCTGCGCCTTTCGTGGTGCAGGAGTGGATCAGGAAAGCATCTGTGTTAAAAGGTTTCGAGTTTTCCCTGAAGCTGCCGGGTAAGGTGACCCATGACACGTTGATGACCGACGTCACGACCGCGCTCGATTTTGAGGCTAAAGTGCTATCCCCGCTGGGCGAAGCCGGAGCGCTGGGCGCGGTACTGATCCAGGCGTCGCCATACCTGCACTATCCAGAACATATCGACCGCCTGGAAACCCTGCTGGAGGCGCTCGACACGAAAGGCATCGACTATGCCCTGGAGCTACGACACAGCTCATGGCTGCACTCAAATACGGGCATCGTCACTGATGCCCTTAAAATATTGAAAAAGCATGAGGTAGCGCTCTGCGCAGTAGACGGCCCGTCCATGCCCATGATCACGCTAAACACAGGCCGCCATTCTTACCTCAGGTTCCACGGCCGCAATGCCGACATGTGGTTCTCGAAGGAGAAAAACCCGGAAGGCAGGATGAACCGGTACGATTACTCCTATACCAGACAAGAGCTGGAGCCGTGGGCATCCTCGGTTAAGCCCATGACGGGTACGATCAGGGCTTACTTTAACAACCACCCCCGGGCGAATGCCGTGAAAAACGCGAAGCTCTTCGAGATGATGCTCGGGCTGGAGCCCGAGGAAAGCCAGCCTCTGCCGACCCAGCGGCAGACAGGGCTGTCCAGGTTCTTCTAGGGTTAATTGAATAAACTCCGAATGATTCAACATAGCAGCGTACCATGTAAAGCCGGGAGTTTTGGGAGGTACATGGCGCTTAAATTTTGCAGTCAGCCGCTCGCCTTCTCCGGTACCGGAGGCGCGTCATTAGGAGCCGTAAACCTCAGGATGAGCAGGCTGATCTCATAGAAGATGATCAGGGGAACGCCCACCATGATCTGCGTTAAAACGTCAGGACTGGTGGCCAGTGCAGCGACGATGAGAATGATCACGTACATGTGCCGGCGATATTTCTTGAACATCCAGACTGGCACAATGCGAGCCCGGGCCAGCGTGGTCATGGCCAGCGGCAGTTCGAAGACCAGGCCGAAGACCAGTGTGGTCATCATAGCGAAGTTTACGAAGTCAGATACCTTCCAGCTGTTGGCGACTCCGGCGGCCAGCGAGCTTTCCAGCAGGTACTTGAAAACCAGGGGCAGCATCAGGAAGTACGAGTAGGCGCAGCCTACGAGGAATAATCCCAGTCCTATGGCTGTCGCCAGAAGTAACGAAGGGCCGCTGATCCTGAAGCGGCTGCCGATTTGTCTCCCAGCCAGAAACCTGTAAGCGTAGAAAAATACGATGGGTAGCGCGGCGATGAAACCTACGATGAACGATAGCTTCAGCTCCAGCATCATGAGCTCCAGCGGCTGGGTCTGAATCAGATGGTATATCTCGCCGGAGTACTGCTGCTGTGGTAATAGGTCCCTGCTCATGCGGATGATCGCTTCGCCGGTGAACGGGAAGACAATGACCGAGACTAGCAGGATATAGATGCCCAGGATCATGAGGTTCTTCTTGAACCTGACCACCAGGCCGGCGAAGTCTTGGATTAAGGGCACGGCTATCGACTATTCCTTTTCGCTCTATTGTTAAATACTTAGGGGATGCGGCATTTCTCCCGGAGAACGCCCTCGTAGACCTGTATCGTCTTCGCGGCGATGAGCTTCCAGTCGAACTCCTCTTCCGCGATTTTCCGGCTTTGCCTGCCCATCGTCGCCATCTTTTGCGGGTCCGCCAGGAGAGCGTTGATCCGGTCCGCCAGTGCTTCCGGGCTACGCATAGGTACGACGTACCCGTTAACCCCATCCCGGACGAGCTCCCTGTTTCCACCCGCAGTGGTACAGACCACGGGCTTGCCAGACGACATGGCCTCCAGGATGGCGATGGGCAGGACTTCCCAGACTGATGGCAGTACAAACAGGTCGCAGGTGCCATAGGTCTCTTTCAGCTGTTCTTCGCTTAGGTAACCGGAGAAGATCACGCTCTTCTCCAGGCCCATGGCGGTCACTTTCTTCCTGAGCCCTGGCAGTGAATTGCCCCTGCCCACCAGAAACAGCTTTGCATCCGGGTGCTTTTCGAGGACGGCAGGCATTGCATCAAGCAGATATGGCAACCCCTTCTGGGTGATCATTCTGCCTACGAACAGCAGCATCGGGCTATCGCCGATAGAGTACTTCTCACGCACACCCCTGGCCTCGGATGGGTGGAAATCCCTTACGTTGATGCCGTTATGTACCGGGACGATCTTGTCCGGGTTGATCCGGTACTTACTGATATCGCCCTTGACCCACTCCGACACCGCTATGATCCGATCGGCCAGCGCGAACGGCCAGCGGCCGATCAGCCAGTCGTAAGCCAGGCCGAAAACGGTGATCTGAGGGGCGATCCCCACGGGCCGGGCATTGTGGATGGTCATCATGAACGGCTTTTTAGTCAGTTTAGCGTAGATGGCTGCCGTGTCGAAGTCCGGGAAGAACCGGTTCTGGAGGTGGATGATATCAAAGTGGTACTGCTTATCCAGCTTTCTGAGGTAAAGCGAAAAGAACGGCGATACAATGTAAGGCGGGGGGTACAAGCCCGGCACCCTGATCTCCAGACATGGGACACGGTGGACTTTGACCCCGTCAATCTCCTCGTAGGCGGGCAGTCCCTTCAGCTTCGCTGTCACAATCGTCACGTCCACGCCCTGCCGGACGAGCTCCCGGGACAGCTCGTACATGTGCTTCTCAACTCCCCCGGAAAAGGGGTGGAACAGGGCGTTGACTATGCAAATGCGCATGGGATACACTACATGCCCGAACAGTAAAAGATTTTTCGGCCAAACATTTAATTCCACGGGAAGCAACATACAGGGTATTATGGTCCTGTCCCCGCAAAGCTTCCCGCTGGAGACTGGCAGTTCGCTGACCGAGGATGCAGAGAGCCTGCTAACCGAGTCGGCATCCCGCCTCACGGCTCCCGCCGAGGTCGATCATGCCTATGTGACCGGACTTCCGGAACGGGTTCGCAGGGGTGAGCTCAGCGTCATTACACTGCTGAAGGGCCTGGAAACAATTGGCATCGTCTGCTACCGTACTGTCGACAGCGAGTCCGAGGTTGTTTACTGCTGCATGAAAACGGGTTACGAAGGCCTGGAGCGACTTTTCATAGGCCGTATCGTCAGCGAGTTTACCGGGTACGGCATTCGTGTCGTGCGCGGCAGCTTCTCCGGCCCGGGGGCAGATCGGTTTACAGCGGCAGCAGTGGAGATCGGTTTCAGGAAAGTCGTGCGGATGAGCATGACATATAGTGTGACCGAAGACCTCGCCTACACCTACCGGCCGGCGCCCGACATCGAGATTCGACAGTGGACCCCGGCCTACTTTGAGGATGTCTGCAAGCTCATGTGTGTTGCCGCGGAAGACTTCGACCGTGCTGTTTACCCGCTGTTCGGCTCCATCGAAGGTGCTCGCACTCTGCTGCTTAGCATCCTCCGGGACCGCCACGGTATATTTCTGCCGGAACTGTCACTGGTAGCACTGATCGACGGCGAGCCCGCCGGCTTCCTGCTGGCATCCATGATCCAGAACGGTACCGTACTCATCCTGGACATCGCGGTCGAAAGCGAGCGCAGACGCAGGGGCGTCGGAGGCAAGCTGCTCCAGTACCTGATCAGTAAAAGCGCCGTGCTGAGCCGACGGCAGATCGTGCTCGCCGTGACACTGGACAACAACCCGGCGATCGAGCTCTACAAAAAAACAGGGTTCAGACAAACGTCGATCTTTGACCAGTATGTGCTGGAGATTAGAGGGAAGTAATAGTTTCTTTGAGCCGGTGAAGGAGATCGAACGCTGCGCACCCATCGATCAATTTATAACCCATAGCACAGCGATCTTTTTCATTCCAGTGGCCTGTACTCTGCGTCCATGATCTCCCGGATGCGGGCGGCTGTCTTCGGTCCGACGCGTTCGACCGCCTGCAACTCTTCCTGTGAAGCGCTGGCGATCTTTTTCACGCTGCCGAAATGCCGTAGTAGATTTTTTGCGATGACCGGGCCCACTTCGGAGATGGCCGAGACCAGGTACTCCTGCCGCTCTGGAAGCGTCTGGCTGGATTTCTGGGCGTGCGGGTGAATGCTTCTTTTCCGATCCATCTGCTCCCGCCGGGCGATGGTGTAGATGTACGACGCGGTCTCACCCTCGTCTGCGGTGAATAAAACCGGAACGCCGAAGTCGACGGAGATCGAGGCGATGATCCCCTGAATAGCAGCAGGGCTGATCCGCCGTTTCGTGTACAAGCCGGATCCTTCGATGATCAGCATCGGGCGCAGGAACTCGTGCTTCATGTTGATGATCTGCTCGAACATGCCCCGGTTCGGGTCGAAGATCGTGCTGAGAAAGTCGTCCGTCGTCTTTCGCTCGATGCATACGCGGTCAGATAACACGTAGTCCCCGACCTCCAGGGTGCGGACGTCGAACTTAGCGCCGAGCTCTTCGAGCTTTTTAACCACAGGAGAGCGGAGTTCCCGGCTGTCCACCAGTACGATGACACCGTCTTCTTTACTTTCCCTGAACAGCTCCAGCTTTGCCTGACCTGTGCTCGCCTGCAGCTGAGGCTGCAGTAAAGGTTCGGGTGCGGGCTGCAAGCTGACCAACCCGCTGCCGCCTGTCCTCGCCGCGGCGTCTTCTGCAGGTGGCTCCTCAGGCAGGATATCGTCAAGCACATCGTGCACAGGGAGAGCCGCCATGGAGGTACCCGCGAGCAGGCTCTCCATGCCCTGCCCATCCTTCATGTTCTGCATCGTTTTGTACATTTTCTTCTCCTTGCTCTGGCTCGATCGGTAGGCGGCTTCGTCCCTCGTACCCTTCGAGATCAGCACGATCACCCGTCCGATCGTGTTCCGGCCCGTCCGGCCCCGGCGCTGGATACTTCTGATCTCGGAGGGTACGGGCTCGTAGAAGAGTACCATGTCGGTAGATGGGATATCCAGGCCTTCCTCTGCGACTGATGTCGCGATAAGAGTGTTGTACTCGCCGGACCGGAACTTGTCGAGGATCTCCACCTGCTTCTTCTGTGACAGGCCCTTGTCGTTCAGTTTAGATGCCTGGCCCACGAATCGCACGGGCTTGATGCCCTCGACCCCTGCCAGCCTCTGCACCACGACTTCTGCCGTGTCCCGGAAGTTCGTGAACACGATGACCTTCGAAGAGGGATTTTCCCGTAGCTGCTCCAGCACGATCTCCACTACCTTCTCGGTCTTGGGGTTCACCTCATCAGTCTCGTCCGTCACCTTCATCGCGTGCTGGAGCCGGGCATCTTCAAACAGCCGCCTCGTCGCTTTGCTCCCGCCCTTGGTCGTGGCCTCCTCGCGCATTCTGTCGAAATACCTGCGCAGCGGGAGCACGCCCTGGGTCTGGATGAGATCGACGGCATGTCCGACCTTCATGATCTCCGCCAGGACGGAGATCGCCTTGTAGCTCTCGGGGCTGCCTCCCTTTGCGATATCCGCCTGGAGCTTCTGCTGTAAAAGCAACAGTTCCTTCTTGTTCAGGGCCATGTTCTTCGAGTAGATCACGCCCATCTCGAAGAGCTTCTTCAGCCGGTCTTCGATGATCACCTCAAGCAAAATCCGGATCACGTTGGACTTATCGGGCACGTCCACCCGGATCCATTCCACGTCCTTGTCATAGATGTATGGGGCGACGTCCGAGTCGTTCTCGGTCTTGACTTCCACCCGCTCTGCGAAGATGTTCTCTTTGACCTCGGTGATCTTCTCGGTGGTGCTCCCGGGGGATGCCGTGATGCCCAGAATCAGCGGGCTCTTCGCTTCTTCCATGTATCGCTTCGCGATATACACGTAAGCATAGTTCCCCGTTGCCCGGTGGGCCTCGTCGAAGGTGACGTGGACCACGTCCTCCAGGGTGAAGCGCCTGCACAGAAGATCGTTCTCGATGACCTGTGGGGTGGACACGATCACTCTGGCCTGCTTCCACAGCTCGCAGCGCTCCGCGGGAGGCGTGCTGCCCGTGAACACGACGATCTGTTCCGGGTCGATGTCCATGACCTTCCTGAAGAATGAAGCGTGCTGCTCTACCAGCGGCTTGGTTGGAGAGAGCATGAGTACTTTACCGTTTTCATGCAGTTGCAAGCGGTTTAAGATGACCAGCAGGGCTATGATCGTCTTCCCGAGCCCGGTGGGCAGGACTATAAGGCTCGACTTATCCAGCGCTTTCTCCGAGAGCGTTTCCTGGTAGGAGCGGCTCGAAACGGTATCCGGCACCAGCAGCGGATGACTGACAAAGCCTGAGGACATGTGTGTCTGTGGAAGTTTGGAGGGCGAGGTGATATATAAGTTGCTAGAGTGGGGCGAAAATATTGTAGGAATACAGGTTCTGCTGAAAGCCTCACCCCGGTTTCCGGGCCCTGAATAACCCGGAACCCAGCTCGCGAAGCAGACGGAGCCCGGTAAAGGTATTTTTCTTCTGCCGGGCTTTTCTGACTTTAGGGTTCGTAACGCTCTTTACCAGCGCCGAGAGGTATCTTTTCCATCCATCGGTTCGTACTGGTGTGAAGAGTGATACATCGATCAAGTCGATGCGCTTCGAATCAGAGCTGATATCGATAAATCCGGCATCGTTTAATGCAGAGCACCATTGGTCCGCGGTCAGTATTGTCGGTCGAAACCCAAAGAAAGCGGCCAGCTGGTCTACCATATCACCAGAGATCGGCCTCTCCGAGGTCAGCTCGTTAAACCCCAGCCTGCCGCCGGGCTTAAGCACCCGGTGTAGCTCGGCAATCACAGTAGAGACATCGCAAAAAATCAGCACCGACTCCACTAGCGCCGCATCGAACGATCCATCCTTGAACGGCAGGCGATGGGCATCACCGGCAACCAGCCGAACTGCATTTGTGACGCCTTCCAGGAGAGCCCTCTTCTGGGTCCAGGTGAGCATTCCGGGCCTAAGGTCTGCCGCTACAACGTCTGCATTATGCCGTTTAGCAATGAGGCATGCGGTGTGCCCTGTTCCGCAGCCTAAGTCCAGCACACGTTCTCCAGGGCTGATGCCAAGCTGTCCAATTAAGGCTTTAGTCCCGGCAGTTCCTCCCGGGTGGCTGGTGATGCCAATATGCTCCAGCAACTCGAGATATTCGGTGCTGCTGCTCTCTGCCATGTATAGCGTTTAAACGCTACAGAATAATATTAGATAGCAGCGTTGTCAGCGTCATTAAAAAACCGGCGAGCAGCGGTATGGACAGGTTGTCGTCGATCACGAAGCCCAGGAATCGCCATGGGAAGCAGTCGGCGATCACGGCGCCCAGAGCACCGGCACCGATGGCGGCCAGCGATAGGGTCGGATAAAACAGCAGGCCCAGGGCTGAGCACACGACAAACATCACCGCCATCAGGACCGGTGATTTGGGATGGCTCAGGACGTACCCCGTATCGCTGATGATCCTCGATGTGATGCCTTTTTTCTCAGTGTCTTCCTGCCTGACGTCCGCCATCCGGCGGCCCAGGTACATGGATAGCAGCACGCCGGCCATCCCGGTTACTGCGTCACCTACGACCAGGCATAACATCGCGGCTATGGCGATCGTCTTCTCGAAGAGCAGTACAGTTAAAAACAGCGAGACGGCTGCGAAGAAGTAGCCGCTCAGCCGGCGGGCTTCCGATTGTCGCATGAAGTCGGTGCGGAATACGTCCCGGCCACGCAAGCGTCTATACTCCAGAAACCCTGCGCCCAGTATACATAAGAACAGCGCGATGAGCATCCACTCTCTCGCCACGAAAAAGAAATAAGCGGCAGGGATCACGCATCCCGCGATGTGGAACGCTTTCCTGCCCAGCTCTTTGAAGAACAGCTTGCTGTCGAACGGCATCAGCTGGCCTTAACCTTGGTACCGTATCCGTCGAGCGGCTTGCCAGAGGACAGCAGCTCGCCGAGCAAGTCTGCCAGTCCGTCTACAGGATACCTGATCTGAGCCATGCTGTCTCGGTCACGGATGGTGACAGTGCCGTCTTCCATGGTCTGGTGGTCGACAGTGACGCAGTAGGGGGTGCCAGCCTCATCGTTGCGGCGGTACCTCTTGCCGATCGTGCCGGACTCGTCGTACTCGGCGAAGTAGCCGACCGCTTTCAGGTCTCTGGTCATCTCAGTGGCCTTTCCCGCAAGGGGCTCCTTACTGAGCAGCGGCAGTACCGCCACTGTGATCGGCGCCACTTTGCGGTCGAACCGCATCACGATACGCTCTTCGTCCTCGACCATCTCTTCGGCAAAGGCGTGCTCCAGCACGGAATAGAGAATCCGGTCGATGCCGTAGGAAGGCTCGACTACGTGAGGGACGACGTTCTCCCCGGAGATCTCGACATCGGTCGTCTTGTGCTCGAACAGGTCGCTACCTATGACGATCTCCTCTCCATCTATATTCAATATGACTTCGGGCCTGTCCAGCTCTTCCGGCTTCATGGCCTTGAGCGCTGCCATGATCTTACCGGCTTTGCCCTTGAACTTCGGCCCGATGACGCCCATGTTCGGTGTCACGAAGGTCTTCTTGACCTTCATCGGGGTCTCGAACGGGATAAAGACCGACATGTCGACCTCACTGCGCTTCTGGTGTGCGGTCAGGTCGTAGCTTGTCCGGTCTGCGATACCTACGATCTCTACCCACTTGAACCGGTCCAGCAGGACTTCCGCGTCCCAGCAGTCCGTGGCGTAGTGGGCGCGCTCCGTGGTCATGTGCTGGCGGAACCGTAGCCTCTTACCGTCGATGCCCACGGCGACCAGGAACTGGTAGGTTAGCGCTACGTAGTAGGCGAGGTACTCGTTAGCGATCGTGCCCTTGGCCACGGCATCGCCCACGGTCATGGGCTTGGGCTCGCCGCCGGTCAGCTGTGCATCCTCGTCGTACAAGGGGAGCACCAGATCTTTAACGGCAGCAAAGTTCGGGTGCTGGTTCTTGAACTGGGGGTTGACGAAGACCTCGGCCTCCGCCTGGGTGAACTCCCTGAGGCGGATGACGCCCTGTCTGGGCGAGATCTCGTTCCTGAACGATTTCCCGATCTGGGTGGCGCCGAAGGGCAGCTTTTCCCTGTAGAACCGCAGCAGCCGGGGGAAGTCCACGAACATGCCCTGGGCGGTTTCGGGCCGCATGTAGCCCTTCTTTTTCTGGCCCGGGCCGATCCACGTGGAGAACATCAGGTTGAAGTCGTAGACGTCGCCCAGGTCGCCGCCGCATTCCGGGCACTTGATGTGGTGCTGGTGGATGAGCTCGGTCATCTGCTCTTTCTTCAGGCCGTCCGGGATATCCATCTCGCCCTTGATCACGTGGTCTGCCCTGAATGACTCCTTACACTTCTGGCAAATGGTCATTGGGTCGGCGAAGCCGCCCACGTGGCCCGAGGCCTCGAAAATCGCTTCAACGCCGATGGTCGGGGCCTCGATCTCATAGAAGCCCTCGCCCACACAGTAGAACTTGCGCCATGTATCCTCGATCTTCCGCTTCAGCGTGGCACCGAGCGGGCCGTAGTCGTAAAAGCCGGAGGCGCCGCCGTATATCTCGAACGACGGCCAGATAAAGCCCCGGTTCTTGGCGAGCTCGAACACCTTGTCGTACTTGTCCATATTGATACCTCGATGATCGTTAACGCACAACAAAAGAGTGTACAACCGGATATATTTTTTTATGGTTCCGGCGGTACAGCGTCAAAAACAGAAGTAGCGACATCAGCCGCCATCACAATGATCTGTAGGATTATGCTTACAGCCAACAACATGATGCCTCAGCAGCTATACGGGCACTCTGGGTCGAGAGCGCCCCGCATAGCGGCCAGCCCCACATTCTCAGCCTATCGGTATAAGCTTAAATGACAACCTTGCTTTCTTCCGTCTGTCCGCCGGACAGCATGGTGCTCGGGTCGACGTTGAACATGTCCTTGAAGGCGTTCGGGTTGAACCTGAGCCTGAGCTTCGGCCTGCCCGGGCCCTTGTTGTGCATGGACTCAGTATATATGAGACCGGCGCGCCGCATCTCATAGATCCGCCTGGAGAAAGTCTCAACGCTCGCGATGCCGAGCTCCAGCCCGTCTTCCCGGAGGTCCTTGTATAGCATGTTGCTGTTCGCGCATGCCAGTATGAACACCGAGGTCGAGTCGCGGAACGTGTTCTTGATAGCACTGAACCGTGGCTGGTTAACCTGGTTCATCATATTCACGAAGTTGTTGGCTATCTCATCACCACACAACTTCCTGATATTATCTACCAATTCCTGAGAAGTGGAATTTTTGGTCATATGTAATATGCAGGTTTTTTTGGATTTAAATATTCCGGCGATAGTAATATTTTTCATACTAATTCGGATGGGATTAAAAAAATCGTAAATAAATACAAGTTATAAGTATATTATCTTCGAGTTAATCGCTTATAAAAAGATAAGTCGACATTATACACTTTATCTCACGACAGTAAAAAGATACGTCTGCACGGTGGAAAATAGTGTTTAATGAGTGGCAGTAATAACAAAAAAGTATATATGACAATATCAAGGACGCTCTCTAGATGACTATGAGTGCACCGCTGGATGTGAAGCTTTTCGGTTATTACCCGGGCGCCAACTGTACGAAATGCGAACAGTCTCAGACCTGTGGCGGACAGGCCCACGACTGGGACTTCCAGGACATCAAGGCATCGTTGCTCTCCACCTATGGGGACCGCATTCATATATCGCTGATCAACGTCTTTTCCGCGGAAGTCAAAGAGTATCCCGAGGTCGTTGAGCACCTGAAGAACTACGGGCTGCGCATACCCATCCTGATGATCGAAGGCGAGATCGTCGCCTGCGGGGGAGATGCGACTGAGGATATTGTACGGAAGGTCCTTGATTTCCTCCTCGCGGAGCAGGATAAGGAAGCGCAAAGCGCCTAGGCGAGGATACGAGTACGGAAAGCGTAAATAGTATCACAAGAATAGCAGCATCAGCATGGATAGTACTAAAAGGCTGGTGGACATGGGCTTCCTGCCAATGCGCTACCAGACCAGCGGTGGCAACTATAAGCCACATTTCTCGATCACATTCCGAAGTGGCGGCGAGCGCAGGACTTTTGGCATCGATACCACGAGAAACGGCCGAAAAGACGACCAGTACTTCCTGATCACGCATGCGCATTCGGACCATAATGGTAAGTCCGCCATGCTTTCCGAGCGGTCGGTCGCGTCGGATAAAACTGCTCTGACACTGCAACTCAGGCACGATCAATATTTTAAGGGCACCACCTTCAAAGTAGGTGAAACCATCGACGTTGACGGCGTGAAGGTGAAGACCTACGACCCCGGCCACTCCATCGGCGCAACTGCCTTTTTATGGGAGAACGACCAGGGAGTCAAAATACTCGTCACGGGAGACGTGAAGGATTACAGCAGACTGCCGAAGTGCGATGTCCTGGTCACGGAGGCCACCTATGGCAGCCCATCTGACCCTGGCTGTGTTTTCTGCGATGATGTTGATGGGTTCGCCGCCGCACTCAGCCACAAGAGAGTCGGTTTCGGGGCTTATGCATTCGGCAAGACACAGCGAGCCGTATCCATGATTAGAGAGCTTGGCTGCGATACCCCCATAGAAATGGATAAGAGCGCACTGCGTATCACCAGGCACCTTCTGGGAGATGACGCAGGAGAGCTGGTAGAGCTAGGAGAGCTAGACGGGCGACTTTGTATCACTTCCCCGTGGCATCTTGGCCGGCTTCCGATGGGGATCAAAAAATTCGTACTGACAGGTCAGAAACACTACGAGCATCCGACCATCTGCATCAGCGACCATCTCGACTTCGGAGGCCTCAGAGACATGGTCTACGCGGTTGACCCGGAACTGACGCTGGTATACCACCCGGAAGAAGGTAATTCGTCACTGTTCTCCGATTTTCTCAATCAGAACGGCAAGCAGTCGCTTACACTGGCCGAGCTGTCCGGCGCCATTAGCGATGACTCATAATTGCCCTGCAAACTAGTTACACAGGCCTGACAGGGCTTGTCTGTTTTTTCCATAATCTTATATAAAAGATAGGTAATTGATACTGATCACGCGATTGTGAGATAAGCTTTATATGGCCCACACTCACATATGCGCATAATCCTGGAATATGGAAGGGGAATTTATCGTGAAATGGATTAGGCTTATACTCACAGCTTGCATACTTTTCGCGCTCATCGTGCCGCTGCAGGCCTCGGCACAGAGCGGCATGTACTTCTCGGACATCAAGGGGAAAATCTACAACAAAGCTTTCCCTGCTGCCGGAACAAAAGTGACTTTGTACTCCTGGGACGGTAAGAAGCCAGGCTCGGAATACAGCAGTCTGACAACCGGAAGTGACGGTACGTTCACGTTCAGAAACGTGGTATTTGACCCCGACAAACCAGTTTCATACATCGTGAAGGCGGATCGAGAGGGCAGCACGGCATGGGCGATGGTACTATACTACCCGCCGGGCCAGGGTCCCGACCAGCCCGCAGAAGTGCCGTACATCAATATTGATGTAGCTTCAGATGTGCCGGGCATGAGAGGCGACACCACTGTTAGCGTATGGAGCACAGTTGGAACCGGCCTTCCGGTCGGAGAGAACCTCGCCCGGGTGCTGGGAGCACAGCTTTCGCTCTACAGCGTGGATACGACTACTGGCAACCTGACTCCGGTCAGCTTCAGCAGCACCCCCTCTACTGACAGCGATGGTAAGTACACCTTTAATGCCCTGCCCTATGGCAAGTACTACCTGCGTGCCGAAAAGAGCGCTAAGTACGGTGGCCAGAACTTCTGGGTGACCCAGCAGGAAAACACGGTTAACATCGTCTCAGATATAGACGTACCCAAGGCAACCCCAACGCCGAAAACAGGACCGGATACAACCGCGGTACCGACCCCAGGCTTTGAGGCAATAGTCGCCCTTGTGGCTCTTGCGGGCGCAGTGCTGTTCCTGAGAAGAGAGTAAACGACCACTCTCATTAAAAGTGGCGCTCTCTTCCATTTTTCTTTATTAATTGCCGCATACACCAGCAATAGAATCTTTTTAAATACGGATTCATCCGTAGTTATAGAAAAGGCCTTTAATAATGGCGTATCATTTTTAATCGATGCCCGAAGACGATAAAATGCTGATAGTGCCTCTGGGAGGAGATGAGTCCAAGACCATCACCCAGGCCATTGCCAATGATACGGCAAGGAAAATCCTTGAGCTCCTGGCAGAGAGCGCGATGTCGACGTCAAGCATAGCTAAAAAGCTCGACATACCCCTCACCACGGTCCAGTACAACATAGAAAAGCTCATGGAAGCAGGGCTCGTCATCGTGGAAAAGACCAAGTACAGCGAAAAGGGGCGGGAAGTCAAGATGTACGCGCCGGCCAAGCGCATGATCGTGCTGGTACCTAAAACAGCCTCCAGCCAGTCACTCATCGACGCCCTCAAGAAATACTTCGTACTGCTTCCGATCGCTCTGGTTGCATCGCTGTTCATCGAAATCGCCATGCAGCTGCGCAACGGTGCAGATATCCTCGGCGTAAAACTGCCCGGCGGGGCAGACCCTGGTGCATATAAGTCAGCAGGAGACGCCGGCGATTCCCTGATGATGGCGACGATGAACAATACCTATAACTATGACGATAGAGGCATAGGAGTAATGCCCGCTAGCGCGCCCGTACATGAAACAGCCGGGTGGGCTAACAATGCAACAGACGGAGTGGCCAGCACAGGCTCGGTCTCCGGGCTCCTCCCCACAGGCAACACGGGTGCAGGGCTGACCAATTCATATACCGCGATCGTGAACGCGTCCAACAATAGCGAGGCATATTCGAGCATTCCAGTAACTGCCATGCCCCCCGTCCCGGGCGCAAAAGCAGCCGACCCCACAATGCTGACACAGCATGCTCCGCCTGTACCGGATACCAGTACAGTGCAGGGCTTGATCCCGACAGACCTGCTCAACCACTGGAGCCTGTGGTTCTTCGTCGGCTGCGTACTCATGATCAGCATTCTGGTCGTCTACGAGCTGTATAACAGGCATAAGGCGGGGAAGAAATAACGGGTTCATTTAGAATTTGGTAATGCCAAGACGCCCCATAGATATTAAAAATAATCAAAATAGGTTCCGCGGCTTGGCGTTACAAAAATGGATCTATTATTTTTAAGTCGGCTCCTCGTCGACTCCGACTGTGGCCAGGAAGCGTCTGCGTACAGCCTCGTCGGCGAGCTTCAGGAGCAGGTTTTTGTCTTTTACTCCCATGAAGATGCCGAGTGGAATCTGCGCTGCAGCGGTACGCTGGTGCCCTCCGGCCGAGCCGATGTCGCCGAACGCCCTGCTGATGATATCGCCGATATTGACACGGATATCCTTGCTTCGGGCAGACAGGTGGATCCGGTCGTCGGTCATGCCGAACACGAGCACGGTGGATATGCCTTCCAGCTTGAGCAGGTGATCGGCAGCCTGAGGCAGCGTGTCCCGGTCATGGATGAAGCCCACGTTGGATATGAGGTAACTGCCTTCGATCTTCTTGTTTTTGATCGCCTCGCCCAGCACATCCATTGTCTCTGCGGACATCGTCGGCGTCTCGATCTGCGCCAGCAGATCATGCTCGGCTAACGCGTGGAGGAACGCTGCACTGGTCAGGTCGACGGCGGACGTGTTACGCTTGAACTCGCTGGTGTCGGTCCTTATACCGTACAGCAGCGCGGTCGCCAGGTTGCTGGAGATCTCGAAGTCCAGTTCCTGCACGTACCGGGTCATGATGGTGGAGGCGGCTCCCACGTCCGGGCGGATGTCCACAAAGTCCACGTTCGCGTCGAAGGCTTCCTGGGGCACGTGGTGGTCGATGATGATATTGATCTTCGCGTCGGAGGGCAGAGAGTTGTTCCTGCCCGGTGAGTTGCAGTCGATCATGGCCAGCACGCTATACTCGGCAAGCATGGAGCTAGTGATCTGCCTGATGGGAATACTCAGCAGGTTGATGAAAGCCCGGGTCTCCTGGTGCCCGATCATGCCGAAGTACAGGATTTCCGCCACCTTGCCCAGCGATTCGGCCATATTCTTCAGCGCCAGCGCGCTTGCAATCGCGTCCGGGTCGGGATTGTCATGGATGACGATCCCGATGCGGCTGGAAGGGCTCAGCGATTTCAAGTACGTCATCAGCTGCCACGCCGCGCCACGGAGCTCGATCTTCTGCAGCTCGGTCAGCGCAGTATCCGCCACGATGCTGGGCGGATGCAAGAGGATATCCGCTCCGGCAGCGTACAATTCATCAACCGTGACCAGGTCGATGGCCCGGACCATGGTGAATGACTTGGGAGACTCCACCTTAACGTATTTCAGGGCTTTGATGTTAGCCTGAAAGCTGGAACTGAGGATGAAAACACCGTCGGCACCGCAGATCGGGATATCTCTCAGCGCTTTCTCCGTCGCGATGTCTCCTTCCAGCGCCTCGTAGTTCTGATCCCGCAGCGCTTCCACCCGGGCCCGATCACGGTCGATGATCAGGAACACTTTCTTAAGCTTGGCCAGCTCTTTAGCGACGGCCAGGCCGACACTCCCGCCACCCAGGATGATGTACGAGTACTTCTGCCGCTTAGGCAAACTGACATGGACTTCTGCCTGCTCTTCCATAAGGAACAAAGTAGAGTATCGCAATTTGATGTTATATATCTTCACTGTCGCCGGAGCATATCTGATGATATAAGTCATGCTGTTTGTTGCAGTGCAAGCCCGATAGGTACCCGTGGGCGTTTGTTGCAGTGTAACGCCACAACAGCGCGCTTGAGAATAGCAAACCGCAATGTATATATTGAAGATGAGACTTATACAAGGTTCGCAGCGTCGTCGTGTGTTGCATGACACAGTCGTCGCAGGCGTAATTTGTATCCCGTGTGGGCCTGTGGCTCAGTCAGGCAGAGCGGCGGACTCTTAATCCGCAGGTCAAGGGTTCAAATCCCTTCAGGCCCGCTAAAAGTTTTAAGGGGACCCCCGGGGACTTTTTCAAAAGTCCCCCTGGGTCTCGACACCAACTAAAGCCCGTAGGGCATTTTTTAACGATGTTTTTGAGGGGGTCGTTAGGGGCTTTTTACAAAAAGCCCCCCTGACACCAGTCATTGATAACTTGTAAATAATAAGTACCTCTGGCACGATGGGGACATTTTTGTAAAAAAACTACTACCCCGCGTGAAAAGCCAGCGCATCAGATTTTTCGGTTTTATTGTATATCCAGAGGAACAGCTAATGGAGCTTGTTCGAATGGCAGACATCGCCCGCGCTGGCTACGTAGGACTGGTTTTCGCCAGACTCCTATATGAGTCGGGCATCGGCAGCCTTGATGTACTAGCGAAAGCCTTACATGACCAGCTATACCAGAAACTGCTGGAGACTAACGGACGCTTAAAGCTCACCAGGGCCTCGTTCACGGTCAAAGATGTGGCTTCCTGTATAGAGGCTGCAAAAAAGCTGCCGGAAGTCATCGAATACTAGTTCATCGGTGCGGCAAATCCTTGTTTGAAGCGAAATGCGTTGCACGCCTTATGGCCGTAAGGCCTTCGCCATCGTATACGAACCTGCCCCGGCCCAGAGCGGTATTAGCCGCTTCTTTGTCAGGCCCCGAAAGCCCCGTCTCTCATAGAGCCTTCTGGCCCCGTCGTTCTCGAAGGATACGTCCAGAACCAGCCTGTTGCAGCCCTGTTCCATGGCTGTCCGGGCGATGTTTTCCAGGATAAAACCCCCGATGCCGGCACCCCTGCGCTTTGAGTCGACGCAGAGCACACTGAGGTAAAAATCGTCTGCAGCCAGGCGCTTCGTCAGTACGTTCCTGACCGCCAGCCAGGCTGCCGATAGTCTGAGTGAGCCCGCCCAGCCGATGCAACGGTAATATACGCCAAAACCCTGCTCATCCGCCTTCTCGTATTCTTCGCCTGTGGTGCCGATCACAATTCCCACCACCTCGCTGCGATCAAGGGCAACGTAGACATACTCGTACCCGAACACGTTGCTTCCCGCCTGTACCAGACAGCGTAGCCTTTCGATGCCGGTCCTTCTGCCGCCGAACATCAGCGGCATTATAGACTGGTCTGTATCATAGATCAGCTCTGCCACTTTTCGGAGGTCATGGATGCCCTTGTCCAGCCTTTGGAAGGTCAGGCTCATCAGTGAGAGATATGGCGCGGCAGGACGATAACTATAACGACACAGCGATCGTTGTTTTGTCCTATCAGCCCAGCTCTTTTAGCGCCCTGACCACGTCGCTCACGGTCTTTTGCCGCTGCTCCAGCGCAGTCAGCGCGGCTTCCCGCTGCTTCGGGTCCTTGAAGTACTGCTTCGCGTTCTCGATGCTGGACTGGATATAGCGCTCCAGCTTTTCCACCCGGGGGAGGAGGACAGGGAATTTTGCCTTGATAGCCTTTGCCCTGGCCGCATCGCTTCCGTCGGTGAGTCGGGCCAGCTCTTCCAGATCAGAGGTCAGGTCGGCACTGGTCCGTTGCCAGTCTCTGATGCTCATGCCGTTCCGGCGGTTGAAGTCATTCTTGACCCAGGTCTTCTTGAAAAAGTCGAGTTCGTCGGTTTCTTTGTTGATCAATTCTATGACTCCCTGGAGGTTTTTACCTGCATCGACAGCACCGGCCGGGGTAACCTTGCCGTCTGTGCCAGCCGGCATCAGATTTTCACGAGCAAGCGCAACAGTCGAAGTGGCGGTAGCCTCGCGTTTACTGCCGCCTATGGTCAACAGCCCCGCCCGCATCAGCGGCAGGAACGCGTCGGCGCCCTGTCCATGGTACTCCTTCGCGTGGACGATACCATAGGCGAAGCCGGCTGCACAGTCCTCGGCAGGCATCAGGCCCGGGTAGCCGGGATTGACTCCCAGGTGGGTGAACTGCTCAAAGGTCATGCCCAGCTTCGACGCTACTTGCGGAATATGCTTGTTCGCGCCCGGCGTATCCACCATCCCCGGGGCAAAGTGAAAGACAGAGACACCCATCCCGTCGCCCAGCTCGGCGACCAAGGATGAGGTCATAGACAGCAGCGCCGCCTTCGAAGCGGCGTATGGAGACAGGTACGGCATCCCCTCGGCGGATAAGACGTTCACCACGACGCCATCCTTCCGCTCCAGCATTGCCGGCAGGAAAGCCTTGATCAGCCGCAGCGGGCCGATGGTGTTCACCGCATAGGCCCGCTCCCAGGCCACAACCGGCTGCTCCAGGACCGAGCCGGAAAACTCGACGGCCGCGTTGTTGACAAGTACGTCAACCCGGCCGAATGCAGTACAAGCTTTCTCCGCCAGAGCCTTGACGCTGGCCTCTTCGGATACGTCCGACTGGATAAACAGCGCCTGGCCACCTTCCGAGCGGATCTGGGCTTCGACACTGGCGCCGTAATCCGTGATTTCTGCGATGATGACAGTTGCACCAAGCCTCGACATTGCCAGTGCTAGCTCTTTGCCGATACCCTGCCCGGCACCGGTGATGAGCACTACTTTTCCAGTCATGTCTGAGGCCGACAACCCCAGTTTCTGTAGCTTTTCCGTCAGCATGCCACTAGTCCCCAGTTATTATCGAATATGTAAGCTGGCTAATGACGTTATTAATAATAAACCACACGAGCATCGTCACCGGCATCATCCGGACCGCAGGTGATGCTTCGATCACTATGAAAAGTATTGAGGTCAGGGAGTGCCCGGAGGTCTGACACGATCTGCGATACATACGAGCGCTGATAGTATCGAGTCCCTGCGCCCGCTCGAGATGGAATAAGCTAAACTACCATTCGGGGCTTTTGTTTTTTCAACCAGCCCCGCTGCAATGAGTTCCGTGGTATACCTGCTTATCGCGCTCTCCTGCATCCCGAGAGTTGCCGCCAGCCCCTTGTTTGACTGGTTAGGCTCGACCAGCAGGCTTTCGAGCACTTTCCGGATGCCTTCCCTCCGGAGGGAAGCGATAAGCCGCTGCTCTTCCTCGCTATAGGCGTTGGAGTTGATGAAGTACCGCAGGTGCTTGCCATCTGCCTGATAGCTGGCGATCTTATGGTTGAGGCTTAGAATCATCATATGGTACCGGATAGTGCCCAGGTTTATTCCCAGGCCTCTGGCTATCTCCCTCATGGTAGACCCGGGGTTGCCGGCGATGAACTTGAAAACCTCGTTCCGATTCTCGTTGGAATCCAGCCGACTCCTCGCTCTGGCAACAGTCCCTGCCCCGAAGAAGTGTGCCAGAGTATAAAGGATAGCTGCCACGGTGAGGCCGCCTGCCACATACATAGCCGTGGTAAATATACGTCCATCAGAGGTGCTATAATAGACGGTGCTGTTGTTCCCGGCTGCCATCCAGTAGATGTTGCCGTTCATGGGCTTCTGCCAGAGTAGTGTACCGTTCTTATCAAGAGCGTACATGCTGCTAACGTAGGCACATCTGGCTTTACCGTACTTCATTGGGCTATCGTAGCTGTAGCTGTACAGGCTAACATAGATTATACCCCCGGATGTGACTGCATTCGCTTCTCTCAGGCTGAGGATCGAGACCGGCGTCTTGTTGAATACATCAAAATATACTGAGTCAGAGTACATTTCCGAGTGGTCTGCCCTGTTCATCCAGACTACGTCAGAGGCGATCCGCTCCGGGAAGAGCTGGTGCACATTCTCCTCCGTGATCGTAACAATGGTTTTGTTAGTCAACGGCAGCTCCACGGCCCATAAATCATGTTTTTTCACGGTGTCATACGCACGGATCGATATCGTATCCAAATTCGAGAGGCTGTTAACAGTCTTCGGAATTATTGCCATGGCATGGTCGGCGGGTATATCCGCAGTATAGTATTCGATCTGGCCATCCCGGGTGAGGACGTTTTTACGATCATTGTCCGTGTAAGTCCTGACTAGTTTACCTGCCGGAGAGATCACATAGAAGTCGAAGGTGTTGTAAGGGGTGAGCCCCGTTTTCGAAGTGTTGATAGCATACAAGTATACGTTTCCGTCAATGTCAAAAGGCATGTTCTGATCAATGAATACACGTTTCGATTCGCCTGTCTGCCATGTCCACATGGTCCTGCCCTCTGGATCTAGTGCTATTATTCCGTCGTCCAACAGGACATACAGTATGTTACCGTGGAAGGTCAGACTCTCCGAGCCCTGGATGAAAGCCAGAGCATAGTTGCTAAGATTACGCTCCCAAAGCATACTGCCGTCAGCGTTATATGCATGTATAACCGGGGAGGGTTCCCAGCAACCCGAGATATAGTTGCCAGTGCCTGAGATATACGCTGAAGCCACTCTGTTCACGTAAAAGTTACCATCAGGCCCGATAGCAGCCGCCTTAGGAACCAGGTCTAACGTAGCTGTTACCTTACCTTGTTTATTCAGGACATACTGGTTGAGGTTGTCGTTGACGTATATGCTGCCGTATTGAGCAGCAATGGCCTGGCTATCATAATCATTCCATGGATTATATGCCGTCTGGAGGGGGAATATCCATCGCAGCCGTCCTTCGGATGAGACAGCTGTAAGAACAGTATTTTCGCCTCCAACCGGAGAATTTTCGCAATTTATGATAAAGCGGTCGTTTATAAGGATATAAACGCTGTCATTGTCAGCAGCCACGATCTTGGCAAAATACCGGTCACATGTACTATTAGTATATGCTCTGTATATCTCGTTCAAGGGACGCTTCCACTTGATAGAACCGTCAGGCGCCAGCGCGAGGATGAACTCGCTCACATCATACATGCCCATCTCTGAATAACCGGATAACAGGTACAATGTGCCATCGTCGCCAGCGAACGAATCGGATATCCGGCCACCTCCGCCGATCTGGGACTCGCTCTGCTGCCCTGCATACATCACCAGGTACAGGAGACAAGCCACGAGCGCCAACAAAATCAGGCCAAGCACCACTCCAAACCTTGAAATCCGTACCTTCACCAGCGCATCCTCTCTGGTGTTGTCGACTGTTGCTTAAATATAGCTTATCTCCCAATTTGTGAAGACAGACCTGAGGATACATCAGTCAGATAATGCGCCCAATCCGGTGGCATCGTTTTTCACCCCGCAGCCGGAGCCTGATTTGAATAGCTGATTTGAATAGATCAGAGCGTATCACGGAGATGTCACACAATGGTTATGTTAGGATGGAAAGCAGGCCCTGAGCAGTACGATCCCCTAGAGTTGCTTAACCAGGCGGTAGCGGCGGAAAAGGCGGGTTTCGAGTCTATAAATATGTCTGATCACTTTCACCCCTGGGACGAGTCAGGTCAGGCGTGCTTCACCTGGTCGTGGCTGGGCGGTGCCGCGGCGCGGCTGAACGGCATTGAGATCGGCACTGGGGTCACCTGCCCGATTTTGCGTTATAATCCCGCTGTCATCGCCCAGGCTGCAGCTACCATCGAGCGGATGAATAAGGGTACTGTTTATCTGGGCGTCGGCACTGGCGAGGCGTTAAACGAGTATCCTTCCACGGGGCTGTGGCCGGACTACAGGATGCGGCAGGAGATGATGCGGGAATCTATGGACCTCATGCGGGCGCTGTGGAGTGGGGACGTGACCACGTTCGACGGCGAGTATTACAACACGAAGAAAGCCAGGCTGTATACGGCTCCGGAGCGGGATATCCCCATCTACGTCTCATCCATAGTCCCCGAGAGTGCCTTCTTTGCCGGCTACTATGGCGACGGCCTCATCACGGGCGGAAACCCTCCGGAGATCATGCGTCAGATCCTGAAGAACTTTGACGACGGTGCCCGGGAGGCTGGGAAAGATCCGTCGAAGATGCCAAAGCAGGTGGAATTCTTCGTCGCTTACACCGGTGACGAAGATGCTGCGATTAACGCTTACAAGCAGTACTGGGCCGGAACCATGGTCATGGCCATGTATACCCAGAATCTGTACACGCCACAGATGTCGGCGACGAACGGAGCGATCGCAGGCCGGGATACGATCAAGAGCCACATGTGCATCTCGAAAGATCCCGAAGTGCACGCGAAATACGCCCAGCGCTTCATAGACCTCGGCTTTGACCGGCTGAGCTTCCACTGTGCAGGGCCTGACCAGTACGAGTTCATCGACGGGTATGGGCGAGAAGTGCTGCCGATGATACGAGAGAGGAATCGGGCACGCGCCGAAGTAGTCGCGTGAAGCTCTTTTCTTGCCTTTTTTTAAAAAATAGGATAAGGAGGCCTTCAGGCCTCTTTATTTCTGGGTGGTGTCATCCCAGGTGGTGTCTCCATCCACATGGATCTGACTGTAGTCTCCGTAGCCCC
>CAZJRS010000032.1:0-25861 GCA_964548585.1 uncultured Methanocella sp.
CGATGTTTTTGAGGGGTCGCGAGGGGAACTTTTTGTAAAAAGTTCCCCTGACACCAAACACATGCAAGGGCTGACCATAAGCCGTCACCCTCACCTTCTTAAAATGCTCTTCAAACCCTACTCCCATACATCCGTGCTATCGACAGGCAATGGTTATCCCCTTGAAATCGAATTTTCCATTGTGAGATTATGGCGGCTGACAAGGATCCGGGACGAGTAGAAGGAGGAAGAAAGGCTGCGCGCACGGCTAAAGAGCGGTACGGGGCAGAGTTCCACAGGGAGATCGGTGCCCGTGGAGGCCGTATTACTTCGACTCGCCATGGCAATGAATTTTTCGAGCAGATCGGCCGTAAAGGTGGCAAGAGCTGATTGATATTGAGAATCGGCTTCGCAGCCATACCCTTTGAGAAACGTTTACTGCCTGTGACAAGCAAAAAAAGTGCAGCAGAGACGGTGGAGCGTCTGAAAGCAGTAGCCGGTTATGTCTCAAGCCTTGGCATAGATTTCTACCGAATACCCGCTAACGTATCGCCGCGGGAAAGCCTGGAATCCGTCGAGGCGGCCCGAGAGCAGATCAAAGCGCTTGGACATATATTTCAACAACTCGATATCAGAACCTGTTTCCATGTCACGTATTACTGTGTTTTGAACACTCCGAGCCCGGAAGTCCTGGAAAAGTCATTAGATGAACTCCGTTGTCTGTGCTTGTTCGATCGCTATGCAGGTGGCGGTAACCACATCGAGCTCCACGCAGGGGGCGCTTATGGTGACAGAGAATCCGCGATACGACGATTTATTAGAGTGTCCACATCTTTGAACGAGGAAATTTTCCGGATGATTCGCCTGGAGAACGAGGAGCACCCGGGAAAAATCGGCACCATCGACGAGCTTGAGAGAATCAACCGAGAAACAGGCATCCCGTTGCTATTCGACATAGCACACTACCTGGTGAATCCGACGGAAGAAAAACGACCCGTCCGGGGCATTGTCAGGCGTTTTCTCGATACCTGGAAAAGTGCCACCACACATCCCGTATTACACTACTCTACTACGCTCCCGGACAAAGGCACTCACTTACCAGTTAACCCGGCCGAGTTCTGGGATTTCGTAGAATCGCTGAGCCCCTTTGAGTTCGACGTGATGCTGGAGACCAAAGAGAAGGAGAAAGATGTACTTAAGGTGAAGGCGTGGAAAAAGAACCGCTCTGCCGGTGTAAAGCCTAAAGGTGAGGGGGCCTGAGCCCCACCCGTCGATT
Organism: uncultured Methanocella sp.; assembly: GCA_964548585.1. Lineage (GTDB taxonomy): Archaea > Halobacteriota > Methanocellia > Methanocellales > Methanocellaceae > Methanocella_A. Next base: position 1,256 of record CAZJRS010000032.1, read on the forward strand.
CAGATAAATACAGTCTTCATGATCGCCACGGCCTTCTCAAGGTTCGGCATCGAAGTGGCATAGCAGAGCCGGAGGTAGCCTTTTCCGTACTGGCCGAATGCGGTACCCGGCGTGCTGATCACGCCCTTTTTCAGCAGTTCCGCTGCGATATGCGTTTCATCACCCACTTTTGGGAATGCGTAGAAAGCCCCGAGAGGTTTGACACAGTCAACGCCCATCTCATGAAGCTCCCCTAGCAGGTAATCCCGCCGCCTTCGGAACTCTTCGCGCATCAGCGCAACAGAATCCTGTGGCCCGGTGACCGCGGCAAGCGCAGCCTTCTGGGAGATCGAGCAGGCACAAGCAACCACGTTCTGGTGGACTTTAAGCATCTGCTCAGTGTAATCAGGTCTTGCGGCGAGGTAACCGACACGCCACCCGGTCATGGAGTACGTCTTGGACGAGGCGTTGACTGTGATGACGTTGTCCGAGAACTGCGCCGGGCTGACATGCTGGCCGTCATAGATAAAGTGTTCGTAGACCTCGTCAGATAGGACTGTGACATTCCGGTCCTCCGCGATCTCGGCGATCGCTTTAACCTCCGCACGGGACTGGATCGTCCCGGTGGGGTTTGAAGGAGAGTTCAGTACGATGACCCGGGTCTTTTTAGTGATGTACTCCTTCAGCACCTCCGGATCGTACTTCAGCGAATCGCCTAATGGCACGCCGACCGGCCTGGCATCGGACAGCTTCGTCAGTGTGGCGTAGGAGACAAAACCCGGATCAGGCACAAGGACTTCGTCACCCGAGCCGCAAAGCGCCTGCAAAGCGATGTGGATTGCTTCGCTGGCGCCAGCGGTGACGATGATCTCGCCCGGACCGTAGGAAAGGCCGTTTTCCAGTTTGAACTTAGTAGAAAGCGCTTCACGCAGCTCCGGTATACCCATGTTGTGGGTGTAACCGGTAAACCCTTCGTTGATCGCCCGGATAGCGGCATCTTTGATGTGTTGCGGCGTGTCGAAGTCCGGCTGACCCAGGCCCAGGTTGATGGCCCCTGGCCCCGCTCCTTCGAACATCTTACGTATGCCCGAGATGTTGATCTCGGTTACCCTTTTGTCAAAATGGACGGCCATGTGAAAATGCCTCTCGGTGTTAATGTACGTGTAGCCTGCGATACGTGAAAAATCTTTCGCGGAAAAAGATGACGACGGAGCCAGCATTCATCCGAAGTGTTTCCAGCAAGCACTTTGGCAGCCTGGAGAGTTATTAAACGTAAAAGTCATATGTCTTGACAGTAGTTTAAGTATAGAGGCGGCCACGCCGCCATTATTGACTGGAAGGAATGATCAATGCAGGACATCAGGTTGGTGAGAGAAAGCCCGGATATAATCAGGGCCGATCTCCGCAAGCGTAACGACCTCGAGAAACTCGCCTGGGTCGATGAAATTCTCGCCAGGGACGCCCAGGCACGAGCGCTCCAGGTGCAGACTGACGAGCTACGCCGGCGGCGAAACGAGATATCCAGGGAGATCAACGACGCCAGGAAGGCGGGTAAAGACGCATCTGTCCTGATGACCGAAGCCAAGGACATACCGAAGAGAATCAAAGATATCGAAACGGAGATGGACGAGAGCCGGGAAAAGGTTCACTACTACTTGATGCGCCTACCGAACATCCTGCATGAGTCGGTCCCTGTAGGTAAGGATGATTCTGAAAATGTAGAGATCAGGCGCTGGGGCGAGCCACGCCAGCCCGACTTTGAGATCAAGAATCACGGGGAACTCGCAGCCGAGCATGGCTGGGCGGATTTCGAACGTGCAGCCAAGGTTGCGGGATCTGGCTTTTACTTCCTGAAAGGCAGCCTGGTGCTCCTGGATATGGCCCTACAGCGGTTTGCCATAGATCTTCTGATGAAGAGGAACTTTACCCCGGTAACTCCGCCATACATGATGAACCGCAAGTCCTACGAAGGAGTAACAGACCTCAGCGACTTCGAGAAGGTCATGTACAAGATCGATGGCGACGAAATGTACCTGATCGCCACCAGCGAACACCCGATCGGAGCCATGTACCAGGGCGAAATCTTCGAAGAAAAGGACCTGCCGCTGAGACTCGCCGGCATATCCCCCTGCTTCCGCAGGGAAATCGGCGCCCACGGACTGGATACGAAAGGCCTGTTCAGGGTACACCAGTTCAACAAGATCGAGCAGTTCGTCTTCTGCAAACCCGAGGATTCCTGGGCTATACATGAAGAGCTACTCGCCAACGCTGAAGAAATATTCAGGCAGCTTGGCCTGCCCTATCACGTGGTGAACATCTGCACCGGCGATATCGGCACAGTGGCTGCCAAGAAATACGACATAGAGGTATGGATGCCCAGGGAAAACGCATACAAAGAAGTCGTCTCCTGCTCGAACTGCACCGCATACCAGGCCACCCGGCTCAACATCAAAGTCAGAGACCCGAAAGACTTCGATACCAAGCGATACCTCCACACGTTAAATTCAACGGAGATCGCCACGTCCAGAGCCATGAGAGCCATCATGGAAAACTACCAGCAGAAAGACGGATCCGTCTTAATACCCGAGGTACTCCGGCCATACATGAACGGCAAAGAGTACCTCTAAACTTTTTTCCTTTTCAATATTACGATTTCACATCAACCACAACGACACAGCCACTTCTTTCCAACCACAACGACACAACGACACAACGACACAACGGCCGTTTTCCAACCACAACGACACAACGACACAACGATTTTTGTAATTAATAAATTAGATTCGTATAAGTGAAAAACGCCGTGCCGTTGTGCCGTTGTGGTGAAAAAACAAACGCCGTGCCGTTGTGCCGTTGTGGTTGGAAAAACAAATGATATGTGATAGCTAAAGATATAAAGTTCAGGCTGTCCCCACGACTTTTGGTCGTCTGGCGGGTGCTTCTGCGAGTTCTCTGCCATAGTCGAGGCAAATTTCCCGGTTTAGTTTGCGCCAGGGTCCGATGGCGGCGTCGAAGGATGACTCGGACACTACGTTGCCTTTACAGACACTGCGCATCTCGTCAAGGTAACGTCGTACCATGAAGTTGCGAAGACCGAATACGCCGGCGAAGCATACTACGAACAAGGCAATGTTTCTGCCGGCCAGGTCGTCTCGGCGGAGAAATTCCATAATGCTACCCATTGGATGTTCGCCGTAGATAGGTGAGCCTGTTACGGTCATATCATAGTCAAGTGAGCTAACATCACGGGCATTTTTCACGTCCACCGACGCACCCTGAGCCACGGCCCCTTCCCGGATCCACCCGATGATCTCCCAGGTTGTTCCACCTTTCGTATCATATACGATCAGGATACGTTTCATCCTGCTACCCAACTCCAAATCACTGGGAGATATTTTAGCTTCTTCTATTTATCAACTTTCTGTGATAATATGCAGAAGATGAACTTCGAATAGTAAAATAGGCAGCTATGAGACAAAACGTATCCGGGCGGTTTTACTCCTGACGTCAGTGGCATTCATACGATGGCCTGTTGAGCCAGTAATGACAAAAATAAGTGCATGGTATGCCGTTTATTCATATTCACTATCCACTGGAAAAATATTGTTTAACTTCACCGATTCGGTTACAAAAAGATTATAAATCATAATACGACATCGATCTGATGATAGCAAATCGTAGAATAACTGTACTGGTCATATCAGCAGTCGTTTTCACGATGCTCCTCGGTGGTGTTATCGCCATTGCCCAGCAATGCGCGCCTGCACTTGCACAAAATGCAGAACCTATGACGCCCGGAACTTCCGGGGCCGGCACATCCGGCGTCGGCACATCCGGCAAGGTCACCGTAGCGGACATCGACAAAGCGCTGGCTTCTGGCCCGGTATTCGTGGAGTTCGAGTCGAAGGAGTGTACCTACTGCAAGCAGCAGAGGCCCATCTCCGAGGCGCTCGCAAGCGATTACGCAGGTAAAGTGACATTCTTCTTCGTGGATACGACGGAGAGCAGAGATCTGGCGAGAACATTTCAGGTTTCTGGAGTGCCGCAGATGGACGTAATCGTTGAAAAGAAGGATGGAGGCTACACCTACATCAACAAAGACGGCGCCACATCAACCAGCATAGCGGCCTCGAAGTTCCTCGGGTTAACCCAGAAAGACACGTTGAAAGCGGCTCTCGATGCGGCGGTACGCGTGAGAGGGCAATAAGTGGAATCTATACTAATTGGTACTGCAGTTCTGGCCGGCGTGGCGAGCATTTTTTCGCCCTGTGTGTTGCCTCTGCTCCCCGGAGTCATGGCTTACTCCACGGAGAAAAGCAAGATCACCCCGCTGGCCATTGTTTTTGGCCTCGCCATGTCATTTACGGCGATGGGCGTAGCTTCGGCGATGCTTGGATCAATCCTGTTCACATACATGGATTATATCAAGTTAGCGTCAGGCATCATGATCATGATCATGGGGCTTTATCTCCTGTCTCATGCTGTAGAATATGTCATTCTAAGTTTATGGCAACGTTTACCGATCTCAAGGACCCAACTGCCAAATGCGGAAAAAGGCGGCCTGCTTGGTGGCGTGGTGCTGGGAATCAGCCTCGGAGTCGTATGGATACCATGTATAGGCCCGATCCTGGCTTCGATTCTACTCATCGTAGCCCAGCAAGGTACAATTGGCTATGGGGCAGTACTGCTGCTTGCCTACTCCCTGGGACTGGCCGTTCCCATGCTGATCATCGCGTATTCATCCAACCTGATCTCGGACAGGGTAAGGTCATATTCGCACCACACGAAGGCGATCCGCCGGGTTGCAGGCGTTATCCTGCTGATTGTCGGCGCATACTATATGGCGAATGTCTTTGGCTTCAGCATCTGAGCGAAGATCTTTGGATAGATCCTTACAGTAGGCTGTAGGGATCTCACGATTTCTCCCGAAGCAGTTATGGATCTCATGACCCTATGCTCTTTGTGCCCAAGGCGCATGATAATTATAAACCTGTAACAAAAAGACTAAATAAGAATCCAAATTAATTAACGTGTAGGCGATATAGACCATATCGGTTAGATACTACAGCCAATGGACTGCTTCCGTGCATTTCGGGCACAGCATTAAAAAAGGCTGGGGGACAAACGATGGCATACGAAAGTGTAATCCTCTTAGTGAGTTTTGGCTGGTTTATCAGCATTACTGTGATGTTTCTTATGTACGTGAGAATGAGGCAGTTGACCGAAGAGATAAAACTGTTAAAGTACACGATAGAAATATCCGACGAGGAAATGAATGGGCTGGCGAGTGGCATAGCCGATTTTAAAAAGAGCGAGATATAGCTGCATCCGGGCAACAGGTCTTTTTTCAAATTTATAACAATAACCATATAAAGTGGCAGGCATTACACTACTTTACGGACGTATGTCCGGGCAGGGAGATGCCTAAAAGCAAATGTATCACGCCCAGCATCCGAATTTGGCGTGGCTCCAGCCAACGAGCTAAAACCTGGCACCACGGCACTGGTATAAGGTCCGGTCGACACGGCAGACCCTAAACTCCGTCCCTTCTGTGGAAAAGGTATAAACTCCGCGCTCTCCGGCCGAGCCAAAACGCCGAGGTGAGGGAGATCACCTAAAAAACAGCAAAGTCCGTGCAGGACTCTAACAGCCACCGTGGGGAGACACGTAAAAAGCAAACGCAGGCACACCAGCGTCTAAAACGGATCAAGCAGGGAGATGCTATAAAGCAAAGTCCGGGCTATGGACTCTAAATCCGGTCAACGTTGAGGCAAGGCAGGGTGACACGCATCCGGAACGCTGTCACCCTCCCCCGCACCATCGCCTGCGGCGATGTACTGCCTTCGGCGTTAATGTGCGGGGAGAAGGTTAGACCAAGGGTCTCTACCGTTTCTAAAAATTTGGAAGCCTAAGATAGGCTTTGAATCTAAAAACCCTCTTTTAAAAACTAAACATACGCTTTGCGGCTTAGCGTTTTAAAGATAAAGTCTGCCAGCTTCGATGTCTAATAAAAAATAAGATTAGGATTTACCCTTGACGGCTAGCTGATCGATCTTCTCGGCTATGAAGTCTGCGTAGGTCGGCAGCTCCTGGAGAGCTTCTGTTTTGCTGCTCCGGTATGCGTGCAAGCCGTTCTTCCGCTCGAGGGCGAGGCGCTCCTGGACGATTTCAGAGGCGAAGTTATCCCAGAGTTCCCGGAAGTCGTAGATGCAATAGAGCATGAAATTCTCGAAATCCTGCTCCTGTTTGATGAAATCGACGAGTTCGGGCTTATCTTCGATGCAGTCAAAGAACAGGACGACGAAAGCGTTGTACTGGTTATCGTTGCGGAACGCGATCTTCTTCACCTGGGTGATGCCGCCTACCCGCTTCTTGAGGTCAAGCAGCTTTTTAGAGTGAAGCTCGGATGCGATTTTTGAGATCGTATCGATCATCAGAGGCTTGGCTACTTCGTTCAACTTGTAGGTAAGCAGCTCGTGCATCAGGGTCGACTCGGTAAACGCGTTTACGTCGTCTTTGACGAACACATTTACGATGTACTCCGCTATGTACTCCATGGTTGAGTTCTCGGCGGAAGTCTCTTCGGTGGGTTCTTCGGTGATTTCCTTACTCTGTTTCTTTGCTTTCGGCATGCTCAAGCCTCCCATAAACACCAGAAGTTCGGTCGTGTTCCGATCAAAGTGCAGACATAATATGCATCCCACGACTTATAGTTTTTTGGAAGAAACAGCTTTAGGCGATAAGTAGCTCGGTTATTCTGGCCGGCTTCACTCGCATATGAACTTGTTGAGCTTGGTCTGCCGGGACTCGCAGCGCTCGCCCGGGATCTCTATGGGGTATACCCCGGTCAGACAGCCTGTGCACAGGTCATCCTTGCTGATACCGATGGCGCTGACGAGACCGTCTAATGAGATATAGTACAATGAGTCGGCGCCGATCATGAATTCGACGCCTTTGATGGACTTGTGTGCGGCGATCAGCTCTTCTCGGGTGGCCATGTCGATGCCCAGGTAGCAAGGGGAGATGATCGGCGGGCTTCCGATTCTGGCGTGGATCGACTTGGCTCCGGCACGGCGGATCAGATCGATGATCCTCCGGGAGGTAGTTCCTCGTACGATGCTGTCGTCGATGAGTATGACATCTTTGCCAGCCACGTTTTCCCTGACCGTGTTGAGCTTCAGTCGGACGGCGGTCTCCCTGAGGTCCTGCCCGGGCATGATAAAGGTCCGGCCTACGTAGCGGTTCTTGATTAGGCCTTCTGTGTAGTGGACACCGGAGGCGTTTGAATAGCCTATGGCAGAAGTGATACCTGAGTCGGGCACTGGTGTTACCACGTCAGCCTTCGTCGGGCATTCCTTAGCCAGTTCTTCGCCGATCCGCTGCCGCACCCGGTAAACGAGCTTGCCGTCGATGATGGAGTCCGGCCTGGCGAAGTAGACGAATTCGAACATGCAGTGAGCGTGATTTTTGCATTTGAACAGCTTATGGCTCTCGATCTTGTCGCTCAGGATCACCATCTCGCCGGGAGCCACGTCCCGGAGAAGCTCGCCGTTGAGCGTATCAATCGCCGCACTCTCGGAGGTGATGATGTACCCGTTGTCGAGCCTGCCAATACAAAGCGGCTTGAAACCCAGAGGGTCCCTGACACCGATGATTTTGTCTCCTGCGAGGATGACTAAAGAATAAGACCCAACGAGCTTGCGCATGGTTTCCCGCACTGCTTCGACGAGATCATTACGCATCATCTCTTTGACCAGCAGATGCGAGATAACCTCAGTGTCCGAATCTGACGTGAAAACCCTGCCGTCTGCCTCGAGTTCTTGCTTGAGCTCGCGGTAGTTTACGAGATTGCCGTTATGAGCGAGCGAAATCGTGCCGTTCCGGTACGAGACGATAAAAGGCTGGCAGTTTTCAAGCCTGCATCCTCCTGTCGTAGAGTAGCGGACGTGGCCGATACCGGTATAGCCGGACAGCCTCTGTAAGCGATCTCTGTTAAAATAGTCGGTCACCAGGCCCATGCCCTTGTCATTGAGGACAGCATTGCCGTTGTACACGGCAATACCTGACGATTCTTGTCCGCGGTGCTGAAGAGCCTGCATGGCGTAATAGATATATATGGCGGCGGAATCTTTGTTCTTCTCTTTATCGAACCAGACACCAACCACGCCACACTTATCCTTCACAGCTCACGCACCTTTGATCCGCACCTTACGTTTTTAATCGAACTGAACTCGATGGTTCAAATAGTTTGCAGTCGGATGTTATTACCAAGTTTTTCTCGCCAGATGGCTGTGCCAGCTCCACTTGTTGAGCTTTGCCGATCTGCCAAAACCGCAAGAAGAACATACTTTCTTATTGAAATTGAAGGAGACCTTGCCGCAGCGCCTGCATACTGTGTGCACCCGCTTGGATCGCTTTCCCTGTGATGGAGTACCCTTAGACATTATAATTCACCTTTTTCGGCCATAATACGGTATATCTAGTTTATCAATGTTACGGTGAGACGTATACGACGGTGTCACCACGCACGATGATCGTGCCCAGCTTCTTCGACGCCTCGCTTTCTTTTAGCTCCTCAGCGTTGTCAAGCACTAGGTTCATGTGCATATCGTAGCCCTGAAGCTCGCCCCGGAATTCACGGCCACCCTTTAGCCGCACAATCACTGGAGAATTGAGAGCATCGTTCAGGACATCAAGGGGTCTCTGACTCATAAAATACCTCCGCTAAATACAAAGTAAATGAATGATGTTGATTTAATCTCGCGTGGCGTATTTATACTTATCGCCAAGCTATGTCAGCTTCAATGCTGATTTAGGGTGGACAGGACATTTTCTAAGGGTACAATCCAGCCTACGGCTACTATAACATATTTATACCGGAAGACGTATAATCGACTGATCAATTCATTTCTCAAAAGCGGTAATGGAGAGAAGTCTTTGAGGATCAAGGCAAGACATCATTTAAGAGAGGATGCCACAAAGAAAATCCTTGACAACCTCCGGGTGACTTTCGGAGAGGGCGTGGATACGGTGTTCTCGGGCAGGACCTGGGAGATCGCTGAAACGGATGAAGAACAGGATTTTATTATGATCAATGGCGAGCCGCTACTCTTTTCGGTAGACGGTGAGGCATTTCCCACCGTTCGCGGGGCCCTCAAGATCAGCCCTCTGAAAAAGCGGGTGGTCGTTGACATGGGCGCGGTAAAGTTCGTAGCCAAAGGGGCAGATATCATGTGCCCGGGCATCGTGGAAGCCGATCCTGCCATTCGAACCGGCGATCTGGTGGTCATCACCGACCAGATGCATAATAAACCCCTTGCGGTCGGCAGGGCGCTGATCGACGGTGACCAGATGGTAGGGACGAAAGGAAAAGCGGTTAAATCAATACACTACATTGGTGACCGTATCTGGAACCTGGAGCTCTAGGCACCGATAAGCTATTATTTATGATGCTAATAATATTACCAACAAATTGGTAAATCAAAGGGATGGATAAACATGGCAAGCAAAGGTTTTTTGGGAAAAGTGCTGGGGTCAAAGCCCGCCGATGAGAGCGAAGAGTACACAGAGATCGATTTCGGCAGCGTAGAGCGAGAAGTAGGCTCGGGTCCGGCAGAAACTTACGTCAGAGTAGCGGAGATTTCCAGCCTGGCGCAGATCCCCGAATTGAAGAGGGAGATCTATAACGGCAACATCGTGATCGTGAACATTGCCCCGATCAAGGGCGACAGCCTCACCAGGGACAGAGCGCTGAAAGACCTCAAGCAAGTCGCGGCGGATGTCAGAGGCGATATTGCAGGCATCGATGAGAATCACATCGTTGTGACTCCGATGTCGATCAAGGTTGACAGGACAAAGTTTACTGGTAAGTAAATCTTATCAGGTACACGATGAGTGACATTAAAGAAGAGAATAGCAGCGAATTAGCGAATGCTACGGGTACAATCTGCTGTCCCATATGCCAGTGCCACCTCGAGATGAGGTCACATCAGGACAATATACCGTATTTTGGAGACGTTCTGGAGATCAGCAGCGTCTGTACCTGCGGATACAAGTACGCTGAGACCCTCATCCTTAGCCAGCGCGATCCCATGCGGCATACCATAAAGGTGTGCTCCGAAGGCCACATGTGCACGCGCGTCATCAGGTCCACTTCTGGGACGATGCACATTCCGGAATGGGGTATAGATATAGAGCCCGGACCGGCGTCGGAAGCATACATATCCAACGTGGAAGGCGTACTGGACAGGATAGAGTCAGCGGTGAGCATGGCGCGGAAGTGGGCAGAGCTGCCTGAAGAAATCGAGAAGGCCGACCAGCTTCTTCGAACCATCGACGCAGCGAGGGCAGGAAATGCCATCTTTACACTGATCCTCGAGGACCCGCTAGGAAACAGCGCTATTATTGGGGAAGAAGTCTGCATCGAGCCGCTGAGCCCGGAATATGCAGAAAACCTCAACACAGGCATGTTCATTATACAGAAGTAAAAAAGGTTATTAACCACCGAGGCAGGCTTAAACGCCATGTGCCTCGGGGTAAGCATTTTTAGTTTTATTGTCCGATCATCTTAGAGTACATGAACTCGACGGTGTCCTCGATCTGTTCTTTCTTGACACCTTTGAGCATGGCTGCGACGGATATGCCGCCAGCGCCGACACCCTCTTTCACGTGGCCATTCTCATAAGCCAGGAGACCGCTAAACTTCGATCGGGCGAAGGACAGGTCAGCAGTCATGACAGGTATGTCTACATTAGCCTGTTTTAAGATGCCAAACAGATTTGCACTGCTGTCCTTTGCCACCCAGCCCGTGGTGGCGAGTGAGATGTTGAAGTTTTTGATGTCGACGATGCGGGATAAGAGTACGGCAACGGCTGCCATCTGCGTACCACCGGCGAGAATGATCGGCACGTTCCTGGCACCGATGATCAGCCCGATAGCGCCTGCCATCATCGGATCGCCAACGCTTTCGATCGCTTTGACAGGGTCGACCGGCTGGCTGATACCGGCATTTCTCAAACCCTCCATGACCACGGAAGTCTTTAAAGTCTGAGGGTTTACCTTCAGGCTGCTGCTGGTATACCCGTCCATCGTATTGCCCATAGCGAGCAAAACGCCCAGTGCGGTTGTCGTCCCTGCCGCTATGGACTCCCCGATCACCAGGTATTCGGATTGCGAAGCCAGTTCGGCGCCTACCTTTTTGGCGCTTTCGATGATCTCTTTCACATTTGTCAGCGCTTTTCCCGTACGGATATCTTTGCCCGGGCCATTGCCTACCCGGTAATGTGGTACGATGGGAGGTATCTGGAGGCCGGTATCGACGTAGTATTCCCGGAAATCGGACAGGGTGATGACAGCCCTCGTGATCAGGCCCGGGGTAGGGATGGCCTCTGGAGTCAGTGCGATCTCCCCCAGCGTCAAAATCCGGCCCGTATGCACCAGCTCAGCATCAAGTGGCGGGGTGTAGGGCGTCAGTTCAGGGCTGATGCCTGCTGCAGTAATGCCCGGAATCAGAGCTGTATCTGTGTTGCCCATCAGCAGCACATACGAGCCTCGACCCTTGATCTGTTCCGCGAACTTCTCTGCACCGTTAAAGTAAGATATCCCATCAACAACCATGTTGTATCCTCAGGCCCTACAATAAGCGCTTCAAGGTAAATAAATTGTGTGATAAGACAAGTAAATTTGAGTTGCAGTGAGGTGCCACAGTGCCTAAAAACCTGGAGAGACATTTCCAAGCTCTCTGGCCCGAAAGGCCTCACATCGTGATGGGGAACGGCGTGAAGCACAGCAGCGTCAGCACAAAGGCCACGCAGGCCAGGATAGCACGGGGTTTGCCGATGGGTTTGGCATCATCGGTCGGTTTAGGATGGCCTCCCGAGCCCATAAGCGCCGTGAGGAAGCCCCACATGATCCAGATCTCGGCTGGCTGGTGGAGAATGAAAGTTCCGACTAAGCCAAAGGTCATGATGATCACTGGCAGTACACGCGAGATCTTGTCTGCCCGCTCGCCGAAGATAGCGCGTGAAACGTGGCCGCCGTCAAGCTGTCCGACGGGGATCATGTTCAGGACTGTGACCAGCATGCCGACCCACCCTGCGAAAGCGATAGGGTTGAGTCCCGTCAGAGGTTGCCCGGGGTGGACGATCCACGCCAGGAAGTCGAAGAGTAGCGGCGTATTGATCTGCAGGAACGTACCGCTCGACGTGTCAATGGCGGGAGCAGGGAGCATGAGTCCTATGATCGTGATGATGACTGATACCAGCAGTCCCACCAGCGGCCCGGCCAGGCCGACGTCGAACAGCGCTTTTCTCGTCGGCACCGGACCTTTCTGCCGTATGATAGCCCCCATCGTGCCGATAGGAGAGAATGGAAACGGTATAAAGTAGGGTAGTGTCGCATCTATACCGTACTTTTTCGAGACGAAGTAGTGGCCAAGCTCGTGAGAGCCCAGCGCCACCATGATCGCTATGGCGAAGGGCAAGCCTTTGTAGATTTCGAGCGGAGACACCAGTGGATCGACGCCATACATCATCGCCCCGGTCAGCATGGTAGTCAAAAAAGTAGCGACGGCCAGCACCACGTTGATCCAGATTTGCTCTTTCCTCGCCGGAGCGATGGTAAGGACAAATTCACCCATGCGCTGGTCGACCATGACGGACTTACCCCTGGCCCGGAAATGATCGTAGATCTTCCCATAGAAGACGTTGGATTCGACCAGAGGCTCACCATATAAGTAGATATACGGATCGTTCTCCCGGATCTCGTATACCTGGAATACCTGGTTTACCAGTGTCAGGTCCTCTTTATCAATCATGGTAGCTCGACTGTCCCGGCAGAACCGTCCACCGTGACATTATCTCCGTCCCGGATGGTTTCCAGCGGGTTTTGTTCCAGGCGGTCTACCATTGGTATACCGGAGATGATCGCCCCCACCGCTACGATGGGCTCTGCCTTAAGGTTGATCATCGCGGCCGGAGCCACGCCGTTTTTCAATAACTGGTATATGACGTAAGAGCCGACGGTGGAGCCTTTTCCGCCGGGAAAAATCAGCACTGTCCCCTTCACGTTTTTACCGAAGAGGGCATGGCCCTTCTCGATCACTTCACCGGTCTGGGGATTCACACCCCCAAGGAAGGAGATAGCATCCTTTGAAACCAGTGCCGGGCCTGTGGCCCTGCCGCCGGCTATCCGGTGTCCCGTGATAAGCATATTAGTCACCTCTGCATGCGACCTCGATACAGTCCTCGGTCGACCCGAGTACTGCATCCACGCCGCACATGGCTGGCGTGTATTTCAGGGCTTTACCTGAGTTCACCATCATGCATTTGAACTGGTTGGCCGCCGGGGAAACCACCATACATGTATCGTATAGAACCTTAACGCCAAGGCTGCGCAGCTGCTGTACCAGTTCCGGGTACTTCTGTCCGAGCGCACGGCTGGTGCATACCCACAGTTCTTTTTTAACCGTCCGGCCATGGAGCAGGTTCAGTATCTCACCTAGCTCTTCCCGGGATGCGTGCGGGCAGCCAAGGGCGATAAGGTCTGGGGTGGCTTTTTGCCTGGCCAGCTCCCGGATCTGTCCTATGTCAACCTCTATCCTTTCACGGGGGAGGAAAAACCGCTCCGGCACCTGCCAGTCGTCCTCATTGCTGAGTTCCTGACGTGCGGTATCCATCTTATCGGGGGACAGTACATACTGCTCCGGAGTGACGTGAAGCACGTGGAACAGGGCGACCGCACCGGAAGCAGCCAGCGCTGCGCCAAGGTGCTTTAGCTCATCCTCGGTGGGCGTTGTTTTCAACTGAAAAATGGGAATGCCGTCGCCGATCTTAGCACCGGCCACATAGCCCAGCGCACCGTATTCGGCGCCCCGCAGAGGCTCTTTAACCTTAACGGTAACAGTGGGATAGCGATTCACTGAGCGGTGAAGGCCGTAACAGGGAGTCTTCCCGATCAGCGCCGCCGCCAGCGCAGACGGACCGCCTTCCCGGTTCGTCCTGGCGCCCAGGACTGAATTTGCGTAGCAAACAGCAGAGGACTCGGACCATGCGAGGTGATCGCCGAACGCCGGCTTGCTCAGGTAATATGGGGTACAGGTACATTCCGGCTGGATGCCCAGTTTTTCATAGGCCCGTATGATCTCTTCCTGTTTTTTCGCGAAGTGCGCGTCGATCCCCATCTGGACGTAGGCTTCCCGGTCCATCCCCATCGGGTTGAGTACCGCAGGCACTTTGACCTTGCCGTCCAGGTCCTGGATCCACTCCAGCCCTGCATCCCCGATCGTCTTATACGAGACACCAGCGACCTGCACACTCTTGACAGGTATAAGCTTTTTCGCGTCGTAGATATCCCCCAGCGCTACGAGGATCTCCATCATTTTCTGCAGCGTCGGGCCCTGCTCGCCATTGTAAATGCCTTCTTCTTCTCTGGTCAGGTACATGATATTCTCTTCCCGGGATGTGATCTAGTATAGTAAAAACGATCGTTCTGGTTGTCGCTTAAAATCACGCCAGCGTATAAATAAACTTTTTGTTGTCGGGAAAGATCACCGGATGAAATCAAAAAGGTACTTACCAGCGCAATGCATTATAAACATCCATGGGCCTGTCAGATATTTTCCGAAGCCTGAGGACGATAATATCCCTGCTGGTGATTTTTATCATCATAGTAGCCATAGTCACCCAGTTCGACCTCATGAGCTATACGGCCTCCGGACACCAAACCCTGACTCCCGATGGCAACGTGACAGGAAAAGCGCTGATCGTATATGATCCGGGCATCATGGGCATGGGCACCCGCAGCGCCCACTGGATGGGCGACGACCTCCGCACCAGGGGGTACTCGGTAAATATATCCGGCATCAGAAGCCCGGGTATCGAAAATGCGACGGAAAATGAGATGGTAATAGTGATTGGGCCGACGTACTTCGGTGGCCCGACCGGGCCGATCACGTCATACCTGAATAGTATCCAGCTTAAGCCAGATGCCATTGTAGGAATCTATGCGGTCAGTGGTATACAGGGAGATGATGCGGGCATGCAGATGCGAACCGTGCTTGAGAATCGCTCGGTGGCAGTAAAATCGAGCGGCAGTGTCGGAGCGTGGGACAAGGATGCTGAAGAGAAAAGCTATTCGTTTATTTTCAGCCTTCTGCGGTGAGAACTAAGGTTAGATCGATCGGGGAGTTACGGAACGAAGTTCCAGCGTTCTGGCTGAGATTTTGTTTCCCCACTACCCATTCCGATCTTAGGCATCTAAAGTAACCGATCTTAAAGTAAAATATATATAGAACCACATTCACATAAAACCAGCAATCTTATTTACACAGGAGGATTATTTTACATGGCACAACAAGCAGGACAATCCTACGTCATGCGCGAAGGAAGCCAGGTTACCAGGGGCTTTGAAGCGCAGACTTACAACATCATGGCAGCCATGGCAGTTGCCGGCGCGGTCATTTCGACTCTCGGGCCGAGGGGCATGGACAAGATGCTGGTTGACGGGACGGGAGACATCACCGTGTCTAACGACGGTGCCACGATTCTGAGAAGGATGGACATCGAGCACCCCGCGGCTAAGATCATCGTGGAAGTAGCCAAGACCCAGGACTCGGAAGTGGGCGATGGTACGACCACAGCAGTAGTGCTGGCAGGCGAGCTGCTTCGCCAGGCGGGCATGCTCAGCGAGAAGAGCGTACACCAGTCATCTATTATAAAGGGCTACCTGATGGCAGTGGAGAAATCGCTGGAGATCGTCAGGGGAATGGCAGTCGATATAACAGACAAGGACACCGCCATGCTCAAGAAGATCGCCGGCACTGCCATGACAGGTAAAGACACCGAGAATGCCAAGGAATTCTTAAGTGACCTCGTAGTAAAGATGGTCGCCGCCACCATGGAAAAGGATTCCAGTGGCAAGTACTACGTCGAACGGGAGAACCTCATACTGGAGAAGAAAACCGGCCACGACGTATCCGAATCAGAGATCATCCAGGGCGTGCTCATCGACAAGGGTAAAGTAAACTTCCAGATGCCAAGCCGCCTGGAGAAAGTCAAGGTTCTGGCCATGGAGATCGGTATCGAGGCGAAAGACACTCAGTTCGACGCCGAGTTCAAGATCAGAAAGCCCGGTCAGTTCAAGCAGTTCTCCGACATGGAGGACCAGCAGATCAAGGCTCAGGTCGACAAGATCGCCAAGCTAGGTGTCAAAGCAGTCTTCACCACCAAGGCAATCGACGACCTTGCCCAGCATTACATGGCTAAGGCAGGCATCATCGGGCTGAGGAGACTCAAGACCTCGGATGTCAAGCGTGTCGCCAAGGCAACCGGCGGCAGCCTGATCACCAATCTTGACGGCATCACCGAGAAGGACATAGGCATCGCAGGGCTCATTGAGGAAGTCAAGATCGGCAAAGATGAAATGGTTCTGGTTAGTAAGAACAAGAACAATAAGATCGTCTCAGTCATCCTCAGAGGCGCAACCAGCCATATCCTGGACGAGTACGAGCGTGGCATCGACGATGCACTTCACGCAGTACAGAACTCGATCAAGGATGGCAAGATTGTAGCTGGCGGCGCAGCGGTCGAAACAGAACTAAGCCTCCGCCTGCGGCAGTACGCATCGACGGTCAAGGGTAGGGAACAGATGGCCATAGAAGCGTTCGCCAACGCAATGGAAGTCATCCCGAAGGCACTGGCATCCAACGCCGGCCTGAGCCCCCTCGACATGATGATCGCGCTGAAGACCAGACATGGCAACAAAGACGGCAAGAACTTCGGCCTGGACGTGTACCAGGGCAAGCCCGTAGACATGCTCAAGGCAGGCGTGGTCGAGCCGTTGAGGCTCAAGACTCAGGCAATCCAGAGCGCCTCAGAAGCTGCAACCATGGTCCTCCGGATCGACGACATCCTGGCTGCTTCGCAGGTACACAACCCTGCTGGCGGCATGTAAAGCCGGTGGCTTTTAAAAGATTGGGGGCTACGGCCCCCACAGCTTATTTTTTAGTTAGGATTATTTAAAATGCAGAGCCGTAGGGATCTGATTTTCAAAGTAAAAATGTTAAGAAAAGATACTCAAAGGGCTATGCAAGCCCTTCATATTTATTGCACATCTAAAGTATAGTCCACAAACTGAGTTGTGGTCCTGTTACCATCCGCAAACTCAACAGTGACGTAACTGTTGTTATAGATGATCTTGTTGACCTTTGGGCTCGCAGGGTCGATATACACCGTATGATCGATGTTTAGCGTCTTGTTGGACATGATAAACTCCTGGTAGCGCTTATTCTGATCTTCCAGCAAAGTTATCCGATCGTTACTCTGGTTTTTCAGGCTGTCGATCAGGTTCTGCTGGCTGGCGTAATTCGTCGTATTTAGCAGGACCAGCTCGTTATTGCTCTTCTTCAGTGTCTCGTTCTGGACTACCAGCGCTGCGATGACTATGACACAAACGATGCATACGCCGATCAGGATGATGATCAACTTAGAAACCACGTCGTTATAGCGGCGGATCTTTTCATCTCTCCGGCGCTCCTGGCTTTCTTTCAGCTTTCTCAGCCAGTTGTGCATGTGCTCTGAGCCCGGGTTAGAACTACTGTCCATGGGAACCTACCGATAATTACTGTACGCTTATGGCGTATATATTTTCTCGAAGACGGGCGGGCTTGAAACTCGATGAGCATTGTCGAACACAAGATATCGACATATGTTACATACAATAGCTATCGAATGAATAGTTAGCACAAAACCAGAGAGTATTTGAGGATAAAGATTGACTAGTTTATCAGATGGAGACACATCGGGAAAGCCCTGATTATCAAAGAAATTTCGAAACAGAACCTAATAAGGGCATGTTTATTAATCCATCGAACCTGATCCTCCTTCTTAGCAAGGACCTTAAAATCGTTAAGGTATATGCCGATCCCGAAATAGTTATCAGGGTTCAGGCACATATACTATAATTTGAGGCCATTAATAAGGCCTCAAGGGGTAATATTATGAACGTTTCAGAAATTACTACAGATCGTTTTGAGAGCGTCGACATCAAGGCAACATTGCAAGAAGTGCTGCCCCTGTTCAGGAAGCCACACAAGCCTGCAGTGCTTGTATTCAATGGAAAAGAGTACACGGGTATGTTGACTGAGAAATCTATCGTCAGCTCCATCAGGAACCTCAAGACAGGCATCAACGGGATGGTCCGCAAGACCCCAAAGATTACCCCGACAACTACCATTTATGAAGCTGCCAGGCTCATGGTCGAGAATCAACTGCGACAGCTGCCGGTCTTTGACAAGACAAAAGTGATCGGCGTGGTCACCACAGAGAGCCTGATCCAGAAGGCTGCGGCAACAGAGTTCGGCAACAAGGCCGTCTCGACAATAATGAGCGAAAATATCATCGCGCTCGATGCGGACGAACACGTTGGTAAGCTGATCAACGTACTCAGGGAAGAAGGTATCTCCAGAGTACCCGTGATGTCCATGGGCAAGATGGTCGGTATCGTGACAATGCATGACCTGCTCCAGCTGATCGTCCCCAACAAAGCAGAGCACGGCACTGGAAATGCCGGCACGAATCAGAGCCCGCTGCGGGACATCAAGCTTAAAGAGATCATGACAGACAGTGTAGTGACTGTTACTCCCGATGCGACTGTCAGTAGTGCAGTAGAGCTGATGATCAAGAGGGATATCCAGGGTCTGGTCGTGTACGCAGACAAGAAAGTCAAGGGCATAATGACAACCACGGACGTGTTGCAAGCCATGGCTGCCTTGCTAAAGAGCGAGATGGACACGAGCTCAAAATTTACCATTCAGCTGAGCCATGCCAATCTGGTTGATTACGACGGCCAGTATGTAGCGACCTCGATCCAGAACTTCCTCCAGAAGTTTGAGAAGTTCCTCGTGGGAGGCTATGTCAATATATACTTCAAACAGCACAAGGAAACCTTCCGTGGCACACCGCTGATATTGTGCAGGGTCCGGCTCAAGACCGACCACCACTTCTACAGTGCCAGAGGCGAAGGCTGGGGCGCAGACGGAGCGTTCCACATCGCGATGAGCACCCTGGAGCGCCAGGTGCTCAACGACAAAGAAATCAGAGAAGACAAACGGTACGAAGGCTCGAGCATCGTAGAGAAACTTGATATTCTCTAAGGATGATCTGAAGCCAGATGCGAGATCTCGAAGATGCGACCTGGCAGGAGTTCGAGGAATATATCCGAGACATCTTGAACCACCACGACTTTCAGGTACAGTTCCGCAAAGTCTTTAAAAAAGACGGGCGAGGACACCAGATCGACGTCGTAGGGATCCGAAAAGACCTGTGCCTGTGCATCGACGGCAAAAAATACGGCCGCGGCAGGTGCAGGTCCTCTTCTCTAAAGCGGGAAGCTTTAAAGCACTACAAACGATGCCTTGTCCACGAGGAAGCGTTCGGGCTTAAATCAATACCACTCATCGTCTCCTGGATAGACGACAATATGGTCGTCGAAAACGGGTGCATCTTCGTGCCCGTGCACATGCTCAACGACTTTTTATTAAACTTAGATGCGGTGCTTGAAGAGCTGGCGTTTTGAAAACCAACCCATTTTGGCGTTTTTACCTGCCCTAAAAGTCGTTGATCAATGCACGAGCATGGCCAGTATTTTGAACGGCTCGAGCCCGGTGGCACGGATCATGTTGATGCTGGCCCCTTTTGGTAAGCCACGGAGGATGCCGAGGAAAATGCGTCGGGTGAGGACGTCGTCTGTCCCTGATTCGAGGAATATGATGCCCGACTTCACACTTGTTTTTTGGATCCGGCTCATGGTCAGGGCGTAGATAGCCTCGCCCTCGGAGATGTGTGAAGCGGCAAAACTGCAGATGCCGCCTGCGGTGGCATCCTGGAATGCGGTTATCCCCAGTTCGCCGGAGTCGATCGCGTTAACGAGGAACGCCAGCGTGTGAGCGGTAAAGTTGAAGGAGATCTGGAGTGCTTGTTCTTCGTTGTCGTCTCCGCGCTTTTCCAGGACCCATGCGGCATCGATGATGGCTGCCCCTCCGAAGTGCCGGGACACGTCAGTCTCGGCCAGGACACTTCCGGGCTTATTGACGGCTATGGCATAAACATACGTGCCCCCTGCAGTAGCCAGTGTGGAGATCGTCTTCGCGTATTCCAGCGCCGAGTCCTCCGCCGGGTCGAAGACCACGAATAAAATCTCAAAAGCACCGATGTCGCCGACCCCATAGTTCTCGCCAGGCTTTGCCACGATCATCTGATCGGCGCCCGACATATCTAGCGAGCCCTGGTCTTCACCGATGGCAATTAACTTCGCCTTCGTCCGAGACTGCCGCAGCAGGTTCAGCAGGAAACAGCCTGACGGGCCGCATCCAACGATAGCCGTGTTTAGGGGTGATCCTTGTTTCATGGTAACCACGATGTGAGCTAGTTGCTTACCCATTGCCTTTTGGAGGGATATACATGTCGACCGATACAGAACTATGATGCCTGATTACGCTTTTATATAAATTAATACATACTGTTATTTGATGATTGCTACTTCGACGTTCTACGAGTCAGTAGAAATTCAGCAGCGTTTTATCAAACAGCTAGGAGAGATTAGCTCAGATAAGATCGCAGAGTTCGTCAGCCTGCTCATCGGATTTTTCCTGGACAGTCAGGAAACCAAGCTGATATACGGCATCGCCGAAGGCCGCAGTGCACTGGCGCTGTACGATTTCCTCCAGCAGTCATCCAGGTACGAAAACATCACACCACTGACATTAGATGACCCTATCCGCCGGTACATCGACCCGGAAAAGAACAACCTGATCATAGCCGCCACTGGCTCGGGGGAGACTAAAAGTGTCATAAGATACCTCGAAGACGCTTTCCACATGCAGGTTCCCGTGGTGCTGATCACCGCCAATGTAAAATCCAGGGCCTATGAGATGGTGACGAATTACGACAACGGCTATGCATTCATTTTGGAGCCGCTGAAAGAGATCGATCGAAAAAGCCTTGCCGCCCTCGGATCAGAGTTCGAGCTGAAGCTGGCCGTCTTTCTCAATGCACTCATCCCTGAGCTCTATCACCATGACCGGGGAGATATCCACCGGTACTACCAACAGATCGATCATTTTGCCAGCAACGCTGCGCTTCTGAAAAACATCGAGTCGGACCATCTCGGAGACTGGATAGACCGGCTTCTGAACCGGCGGGGGAACTACATAGTGGACGGCGTCGGCCGGTCCGGGTTCGCCGCAAAGGCGTTCGGCATGCGGCTGACCCATCTTGGCCGGAACGTGTTCATGAGAGACGGCCCCACGACACCAGCGTTCCTCCGGGGCGACGCCTACATCCCGTTAAGTGGCAGCGGTAACACCCGAGAGATCATCGAAGGCGTGGTCAAAGCCAAGCTCCACGGCGCAGACGTATTCCCCATCATGATCAACATCGACTCCAGACTATCCAGCCTCATGGACTCCTGGGGATACACAAAAAACGTCATGTACCTGCCCATATCGCTGGAAGACATCAGCCTCTACTGGGAACAGGATATGAGCAAGATCATGGCGACCAAGTCAGTCCAGACCAGACCGTCAATATCAGAGATCAATACTTATGTGTTCACCAACGCCATCGTAGCCCAGTCCATGGATATACTAGGCATCAGCGAACAGTACCTGAAGCGTATACATGTGTGATATCTCGTAAGGGCGTTATTTAAAGGCGGATAAGGGTAGGCTAGTTTTACAGCATGAACAGCAGCCGAATCTTTCAGTAAGCATCTGTAAGAAAATATTTAACGTGAATCGCCGGTTTTTATGGTATTAATAATAATTTGAGAGTAAGTGAACCCGACTATTAGCCCTTATTAACAACAATAAACAAAGTATAAATGTTAGTATAGGACTTGATTGAAAAAGGAATTAGACATCAAGCGCTTGTGAAAAAGCAATGCGACCAGTGAACTCAGTCGAAGGCGGAGGAGCAGGATATGAAAGAAAGCATAAAAAAGTTAATAGCCAGCATGACGCTGGAAGAGAAAGCGTCGCTTTGCTCCGGGCTTGACCTGTTCCACCTGAAGGGTATCGAGCGGCTTGGGATCCCTTCAATCAGCTTAAGTGACGGTCCTCATGGACTACGGATCGAAACATCAGGCCAGAACAACCCCGAGTTTGACCGGTGTATCCATACCACATCTTTTCCCACCGCGTCAGCCACGGCTAGCTCATGGGACCGCAACCTGATGTTTGAAGTAGGCCGTGCTCTTGGGGCCGAGTGTCTCCACGAAGATGTGGCAGTAATTCTCGGACCGGGGGTAAACATCAAGCGATCTCCGAGGTGCGGGAGAAATTTTGAGTACATCTCTGAGGATCCGTACCTGACTGGAGAGCTGGCTTCCAGCCTGATCGAGGGAGTGCAGACGATCGGAGTAGGCACCTCGCTGAAGCACTTTGCCGCTAACAACCAGGAATACAGGCGTATGACGATTGACGCCATCATAGACGAGCGAACGCTGAGAGAAATTTACCTGGCCGGCTTCGAGCTGGCGGTAAAAAAAGCTCACCCCTGGACAGTCATGTGCTCGTATAACCAGGTCAACGGGACGTTTACCAGCGAGAACGAGTATTTGTTAACCCGCATTTTGAGAGAGGAATGGGGTCACAAGGGCCCGGTCATTTCGGACTGGGGTGCATGCGACGACAGGGTTGCAGGCCTACAAGCAGGGCTGGACCTCGAGATGCCATCCAGTGCCGGGGTGAACGATGTTAAGATCGTCAAGGCAGTTCGAAGCGGTACCCTGGACGAAGCGGTGCTGGATCAAACGCTGGAACGGTTGCTAGAGCTAATTGATACGGCCACGGAAAACCGGCAGCCGGATTACGATTACAACGTGACATCGCACCACATAATAGCCCGGCAGGCCGCGGCTGAATCAATGGTGATGCTGAAGAACGAAGACGGGATTCTGCCCTTGAAAATGGGCGAGAAAATTGCCGTCATCGGAGCGTTTGCCATCCACCCCAGGTACCGGGGAGGAGGTAGTTCCCAGGTCAACCCATGCCGGCTGGAAAAAGCTTACTGCGAACTGATCAAGTATACATCATCGATCGCATTTTCCAAGGGATACGACCAAAAAACCGACGTTCCGGACGAGACGTTGATCCGGAATGCCTGCGCTGCCGCAATGGGTGCAGATGTGGCAGTCATCTTTGTAGGACTACCTGAAAGCTACGAGTCGGAAGGCCTGGACCGGGAACATTTACAGTTACCAGAGAGCCATAACGCACTAATCAGCCGGGTGGCTGAAGCGAATCCCAACACCGTGGTAGTCCTGTCTAACGGCGCCCCGGTCGAGATGCCCTGGATCAGCGAGGTGAAGGCGATCCTGGAAGGATATTTAGGTGGTCAGGGATGCGGCGGCGCGGCAGCAGACGTGCTCTTTGGCATGGTTAACCCGTCGGGCAAACTGGCAGAGACCTTCGCCTTGAAAATGCAGGATTACCCCTCAGCCAGATACTTCCCGGGAGGCCCGAAAACAGTGGAGTACAGGGAAGGCATCTACGTCGGCTACCGGTATTTTGATACCGCGAAAAAAGCAGTCCTGTTCCCGTTCGGTTACGGGCTGAGCTACACGACCTTTACCTATTCAGACCTGACCATAGATAGCAAGCGAATCAGGGACGACCAGGAAATAAAAGTCACCATCACCATAAAAAATACAGGCACAGAAGCAGGCGCCGAAGTAGTCCAGATCTATGTCAAAGACGTGGAATCCACGATCTTCCGCCCGGAAAAAGAGCTGAAGGGTTTCGATAAAGTATTCCTGCAGCCGGGAGAAGAAACCCAGGTCGAGTTCAGGCTGAACAAACGGTCTTTTGCCTATTACAACGTCGGCATCGCAGACTGGCACGTCGAAAGCGGAGCCTTCGAGATACTGGTCGGAGCCTCGAGCGCAGACATCCGGGCAAGGGATACGGTATGGGTAGAAACAACAAAACCCGATGTAGCCGTCCCGGATTTACGCCAGACCGCACCCATATATTACAACATACCAGCCGGTGAACTGGAGATCGATGATCAGTCGTTCAAGACACTGTACGGCCGAGAACTGCCACAAAACTGGCGACTGCCCGGCGAAGCCTACACGATCAACTCCACGCTGGGCGACATAAAAGACAATTTTTTTGGGAAACTATTCTACGACATCATCCAGGGCAATACCCACAAGACCATCCTCGAAAACGAAGAAGGCGAACCCCAGAAAATCCTGACAGCAAGCATGATCGACGACCTGCCATTACGCAGTTTACCCATGTTCAGCAACAGATTCATCACCGAAGGAACAGTAGACGGACTACTCCTGATGATGAACAAAAGACCCATCAAAGGACTCGTCCGGCTAAGCGCTGCACTCCTAAAGATCGGTTGAAATATTAACACAATGACGATCTATCAACTACAACGACACAACGACAACCCATCAACCACAACGACACAACGACACAACGACTTTATTTTTATAAACGATTAATTGTATGTTATTGAATTCTAGTCGCCGTGCCGCCGTGCCGTTGTGGTTTTTGGTAATCGCCGTGCCGCCGTGCCGTTGTGGTTTTTGGTAATCGCCGTGCCGCCGTGCCGT
>CAZJRS010000032.1:25961-35487 GCA_964548585.1 uncultured Methanocella sp.
TGTGGTTAGTAAGGTGGTGGGGGGAGTCTTTCAAGGTTGTCAAAGCATGCTCTTCGCTATCGCGAATTCGCCGCTGACAACAGCCTGTAATTCTTTCACTATTCGGAGGGACTCCTTGAGCCCGTCTCTATCCTTTTTAGATAGGAGAAAAGGCTGTACGTATTCGTTGCTGACGATGCCTTTTTTGATGTTGTGTACATAGCCCAGCATCATGACGCGGGTTAGCTGGTCGTAGGCGAACATGAACCGTTTGAACTGGGTGGCGTCGATGACGCCCCGGTCTTCGAGCTTCCACAGGCGGTCGGCGACGTTTGTACGGCTGATGGCGTGCCGGGCTGCCAGGGCTTTGACGGAACCGCTGAAGATCCGGAAGCCGTACTTTTTGATGTTGAACGCATCCTCGGCATCTCCGAAGTACTCGATCTTCAGGGAGTCGCCTTCGAGGCCAACTTCGCCTTTGACTGCGGAGATAGCCAGTTCTAGTGCATAGTAGGGGTCCATGTGCAGGCGGTTGTGAAGTGTCCGCAGGAACCGGTGGGCGAGAGGGCGATCTCCGAAGACGTAGCGGGCGTCCATGATCACGGACCGTTCGTAGCTGTTGTCGAGGTGGGAGATCAGCTCGCCGGTGGTGCCCCTCCACTTGGAATTGCTGGCCATCATGTTACCTTTACAACGGTCAAAACCGCCGGCAGCCAGTCCTTCGACGAGTGCCTCGGAAAAAGCCTTGAAGTAAGTTCGCCCGTCCTCGTCTACCTCGTCGTCGATGACCAGGATCGTATCCTGGTCTGACTCGACAGACATCTCGCCTCTGCCGAAGCTGCCGGTCGCTAGCAGCGCAAACCTGAACCGGGGATGCCCGGCTTTTTCGGCCATCTGATCCTGTACCAGCTCTGCCATGCGACAGGTCATTGCGTCCCGGCAGGAGGAGACAATGTGGTTGATCATGCTGCCTGTGCCGCCCGTTTGTAACATGCTCTCGGATAGCTCGATCATGTCGCTGTTAATGTGTAGCAGATCCCTGGCCGTTTTTGCTTCCCGGATGCGCTTGATCAGCACATTCAGGCGAAAGTAGGGGCCGGTCTCCGATGCCAGACCCTGGATGTACTTCACGCTCTTGATTCCTTCCGCCAGCGTCCGCTGCTCTAGCACCAGCGGGCATTCCCAGCCATTGATCGCTTCGTAGATCCTGCCCCAGTTCACCTTACCTTCGCCGATGGCGAGGTGCTCGTCAGTGTAACCGAAGTTATCGTGGGCATGCACTTCGATGATGTATTCGTGTTTTGCCAGATAGTCCTCGATATTGCCGGTCAGCTGGGCGTGGCCGATGTCGAAGGTGATCCCAAGGTTACCACGGTCGACGCCTTTGAGGATGGATTCCATCTCCCGGAAAGTCTTACCCACCATGTGGCGTTCGTTCATCGCGTTTTCTACGCCCACAAGGATGTCGTGTTGCCCCGCACGGTCGCAGATCTTTCCCAAGCTCAGGATGTTGTTCTCCACCGCCCTGTCCAGACTGCTACCGCCAAACTGGGCATAGCCCGTGTGAAGCGTGACAATATCTACATAATCGGCCAGGTCATCGATGATCGTTACGAGAAGATCGGTGCTACTCTCCCTGACGTACTGGTAGATGCTCGCAATGTTGAGATTCTTGTAGGGCAGGTGGGCGGTCAGACAGAGGTTCGTGGTGGCCGAGACCTCGTCGATCATATTCAGCGTCTGCTCATCCAGCGACTCCCGCTCTGAAAAGAAGATCTCTACGCAGCTAAAGCCATGGTCTTCCAGCGACTGGATCGAGCGAACGTCGCTCTCGGATTGGAGCTTGTGAGAAAAGGACAGCCTCAAGGCAATGCCCACCTGATTAACGAAGTAATATCAGGCCGCTGGCATATATCTTTTCGTGTTTACGAAAGAGAAGGCTGGTTAGAGCCTTCTCAACCCGAACCACAGGCCGCCGAGTAAAGCTGCGCCCAACAGGACCGCGATAAGCATCGCGACCAGTTTCAGGTCTTCCGGCACCACCGGCTGGTCAACCACCAGGGTTATTGGCGGGTACTCGAGATAGTTGCGCGACGGGTTCACCTGTACCTTGACAGGCTTAGATTCCAGGCTACCGTCAGCACCTTTATACACGGCGTACGCCATGTATTCCCCCACGGGGACTTCAAAGACAAAACCCCTGCTACCGCCGGACTCAGATGTCTTTAAGGACAGGTGTCTTTTATCGTTGGTGAGATGAATATCACCGGTCACCGGATACGCGCTACTGTCCGTGATGATTCCCCAGATATAGCCTGTTGTTGATTCGGGGTAATCGTATAGCCGGGCGTCCCCCTCGTTGATCTGGACAAATTCGGAATCGGTGGCGTACCAGATCGTATTTTGCAGGAGTGTCTGGTATATCCTCCCGTCTGTCCGGTAGATCACCTGGATCTTACACCCGGGAGCTGAGGCAGCTACGTTGGAGAAGTTGAAATTGCCGTTTTCTCCGCTGGTGGTGGCTGCGATCTCGTTGTAGATACCGTCGTACAGGTGAACCTCTGCGCCGGGCAGTGGCTTGCCATTGGCATCAGTCACTTTGCCCATGACGGTAAACACCTGCTGCGGCCGGGTACTCTCGGGCAGTGGCGGGTAGCTGGCGAGACTGGTCTCTTCACTACTGATGTTGATCAGGGAGACATTGGCCGAGTACCAGGTGGCAGGCGACTTTGTGAGATTATATGCCTTTCCGTCCCGGACATAGGATACGATCACCTTGATATAGCCCGTTCCTCGATCATCCGCATTCTGGAATGTGAAAGCCCCGACGCTATCACTAGTATTCCGGGCGATCTCGAGGTATGAAGCGTCCACCAGGGAAACAGTTGCCCCTGGTAAAGGAACTCCGGTTGAATCGGTAACCTGTCCGGTGACCGTGTTTACAATGGCCGTATCGGCCAGCGCCGGGCTGGCGAATAAAGCAATTGCCATAAATGCGATTAGTGAACAAACGAATAATATTTTAGCCCTCATGAAATCACGCATTAATAGAATTGGTCTACGATATATATCACTTCTCTCACCAACGGTAAACAATGAATTTAATTTAGTGTGCTGAATTCAGAGCACGGGTGACAAATATCTATAACCCATATCTTAAAAAATTAGTTTTTCAGCCCGGGTTTGGGCATACATAGGAAGGTATTTATTAGCACACCCGGTGATTATGATTGACGGCAATGGCAGAAATGTACGACTCCGACACGATAGCCAAGATTGAACTCATCAACAGAAAAGTCGAAGAGATCAACCAGCGCAGGATGTATATCCATACCACACGGGTGGAAGATGATCTGGACTGCCAGGAGCTCGAGACATATATTCAAACGCTAAACCTGACCCCGGAACAGCGCAATCTGGTCGAGAGGCACAACCAGAATGGCCAGAAGCCGGCGATAAGTAAGAAGATTATTTATTTTGCCCTCATGGCAGCAGGGGTCCTTATCCAGTTCTACATCGGCTACGAGATCTACCGCCTCACAGCCAAAGGCGCGCTCGAAACTTTCGAGCTCATATATAT
Source organism: uncultured Methanocella sp. (assembly GCA_964548585.1). GTDB lineage: Archaea > Halobacteriota > Methanocellia > Methanocellales > Methanocellaceae > Methanocella_A. The sequence continues at coordinate 29,521 of CAZJRS010000032.1, forward strand.
GGCCGCGCTGATCGGCTTTTTCGCGTTCAACATGTTTCAGCTGCTCCGGTATCTGCGGGTCGTGCGGTGAGCGAAGCAACGATAAATATTTAATTAGGGTACGACAACTTTTCCTAAACTGCTACAGCGGAGTGTAGCACTGGTGAACCGCATGGATGAGATTATTGCGCCCATCGTCGACGAGCTAAACCGGGCGCTTGGAGTTGACAGGGAAATTTTACAGCGTGAGCTGACGCTTCTTATCATCGAATACAAAGTTCCCCCCGAAGAAGCGAAGAGATCGCTGCTTAAGAAGCATAAGCGATCGATCGTGACCGAGCGGCTGAGGCGGGATCAGGATACTTTAACATTACCAGCGGTGCAGTCGGTTCCGGCAACTGAGCCGCCTAAATCACTCAAAGACCTGCGTGTGGGGGATGTCGGCATCACAGTCATCGTAAACGTGATCAGCCCCGAGTACAGGGACATCTCGACACCGAGGGGCAACACGGCCGTGATTAGTGGCATGCTTGAAGACGAGACCGCAAAGCTGCACTTTACTGCATGGGTGGACCTGCCGGTGCTTTTCGAGCTCAAGTCACTTGTGGCAAAGGATGTCTACGTGAAGAGTTTCCACGGGATGCCCAGCGTCAACATCAACGAAAAAACCGTGCTGGAAACGTATGCCGGAGTGGTTCCGGCATATTCCAGACGACGCCATACTCTGAAGGATCTGTGTGATACGGATGGTGCCTATGACGTCGAAACAGAAGGCGATGTGCTCTCGCTTCGGCCGGGGTCGGGACTCATCGAGCGCTGCCCGACCTGCAGCCGGGTTATGCAAAAAGGCCAGTGTAGAGCCCATGGTCGTATGGAAGGCTTGCCCGACCTGCGGATCAAGGCAGTCCTGGACGATGGCACCGGCTCGATGATCTGTGTCCTGGACCGGATGCTGACGGAAAAGCTGACCGGAATTACACTGGATGACCTGCAAAGCGAGCCGGATAAGGCCGGAGGTCGTATCAACGCTGCCATGATTGGTAAACCGATGGTAGTCAGAGGTAATGTGACAAGCGGCGATTTCGGCATGATCTTCGTGGCATCCGAGGCTGAATGGCCGACAGACAGCATAGCTGAACTGGCTAAAAGACTGCTGGGGGATGTCTGATGACCGAACGAGAAACGGCAAGGCGGGCTTTTGCCCGCGAGTTCAACGACTCGAGCCTCCAGTATGGCGAGCATACCGACCGGGCCCCTAACTTTGTGATCACACCCACGGGAGCCATGTGCAACAGAATATTCGCGGTGGGAGTCCTTACCGAAGTGGAAAACATCGGCACGGGTGGACAGGTGCTGTACCGCGCGAGGCTCGCCGATCCGACAGGCGCTTTCACTATCTATGCCGGCCAGTACCAGCAAGACGTAGCGACCTTCCTCGCCGGCATCCAGACGCCGGCGTATGTAGCCATAGCAGGTAAGGCACGGGTCTTCAGCCCCGAACCGGGGGCCTATTACACGTCGATAAGGCCGGAAGACGTCAGCGTGGTCGATAGCGACATACGAGACCGCTGGAGCTACAATACGGCCCGGCTGACGCTGGACCGGATCGCTGTTATGGAAAAGGCCCTGGCCAGCGGGCTCCGGGGAGAGGAATTAACCTGGCACTTGATCAAGAATACAGAGGATGCTACAGGCGTGTCCAAAGCCATCGACCACTACGGGATCACCAGGAATTCGCTGGAAGCATACAAACAGATGGCTACCAACGCCCTCTCGACCCTGATCGATACGACACCCGGGGCAAAACAAGATTTGGACTTTGAGACGGTAATCATGGAAACGATTGGCAGACTCGACACAGGCGACGGAGTCAGCTATGAGACGCTGCTTACAGAGATGGAAAAGACGGGTGTGGTGGAGCAGACCGTCGAACAGGCGATCAATGGGCTCATGAGTAAAGGTCAGGTTTATGAGCCGAAGATCGGGGTTTTGAAGTTGATCTGAGCGGCAGAACCCAGCTCAGGATAAGTGACCAATATCAGGCTTTTCAGGCACGACAAAGCTCTTAAGCACGAACCGTTCACTAGTCAATGGTAAAAGGGAGGGATAGTTGTGGCTGCTACTAAGCACCATTCAACTAAACAATTAAAAAAGCCCGCGAAGCAAACGGTACTTGAGTTCCGTGAGCCCGCGAAGCCAAACAATTCCGGCACAGAGCAACTGGCCCAGTACGAGATGAAGCTGGAACCCATCGTAGACAAGAAGACTTATGATAATTTTCTGAAAGCCATTGCGATGCGGGTCTACACTGAGTTTGATAATGCGCTGAAGAGCGAAGGAATTGCCCGGCCTGAGCTAAGTCTGGTCGGCTTTGATTTTCGTAAAACCGATTCGCCGGCCGAGACCCGGATGTCGGATTATATGGCTCTGAACGCCCGGCTGATCGTGGAGAGAGCGTTCGTAGACAGCCAAGGTTATGCGCACGCATTCATGCCCAAGGTGTTCCGGGACATGGAAGCGGACAAAAGTAACGCGGACAAGCTGCACGCGTATATCGAGTTAAAAGTGTTGCGCGACCTGATGATGGAGATACGTACTATTGCTATGATCCACATCCCGGACAATGAACGTTTCAAATATATCAGTAAGCTTAAGGAGCTGTAGTGTAGGTTAGTTTGCAAGTTTCACACCGGGTGGAAATTTACTGCTGGCCAGGGACAGCTTGAACATGCGGGGCAGGTTCCAGCTACTATTACCGGGCACGGTCAGACCTCCGCCTCCCCGGACCTGGACAGTGAGTGCGAACGTCTTCTCCGGGACTGCGGTAGATTCCCACGGTCGCCGGTAAGAGCCTGTGATTTGTTGTGGTCCGATTCCCGTCGCCCGGATGTCCCAGGAATGAGTCCCGCCGGCTCCGACGAGCCTGCCACTGGTATCGTCAGAGACGTACTGATCGCCTACTATAGACAATCCGTCGGAAAGCGTGAGATTCCACGAGTAGCCGGTGGAGGGGTTTTCAGGCAAGCTCACCCGCAGCGCTTCGCCTTTCTTGATCGAGACGGTCTGACCGTCATCGGTAACCCCGTAGGTTTTGTGTGGTAACAGTGCGGCGGAAGCCGTCGCGATGATAACAGCGGTCAGGCACAGCGCCAGCACCACCAGTAACACTGTCGAGAACCTCATAAAAGAACATTAGCCAGAGACGCATTAATTGTAAGCACTATTTTCGGCGGCTCCTGCATCGAATCACCCGACGTGATACTACAGAGCAATTGTAGGTGATCACCTGCGCTACTCTGACGAGCTCCCGGTGACCTGTACTTTCGGGAAACTCTTTAATATCTACAGATGTTTCTACCTAGAGAAACTAATGAAAAAGAGAAAGCTCGAGATGCTCCTGGAGCAGGTGCGAGGGTTTGACCGCCCGGATGTCACGAAGGAACAATATGTCACCCCGGCAACAGTAGCAGCAGATCTGTTGTACTTCGCGTTCATGAACGGCGATCTTGACGGCAGCGTGATCGACCTGGGCTGTGGCACGGGTGTGTTGGCCATCGGAGCCAGGGTGCTGAAGGATGACGCCGGCATGGGCGACGCCGACACGGACGTCACACAAAAGGTTATAGGCATTGACAGTGATAATAGGGCGTTGGAAGTCGCGAGAGCGAACGCGGAATCGCTCGGGACGGACGTGGACTGGGTTTGCTGCGATGTCAGGGACTCGGACGACGTCTTGAGCGCCGTCGTCTTGAACGGCGGCAGCCGTTTTGATACGGTGGTCATGAATCCGCCGTTTGGGGCGCAGGAAAAAGGAAACGACAGGCCCTTTCTGGATAAAGCCCTGAAGATTGGGCGTGTGGTGTACTCGATACACAACGCAGGTTCGAGCAATTTTATCGAGAACTACACCAAGGGCAGAGGAGCCGTGACGGATATAGTCGAGCTCAAGTTTCCCATGCGACACACGTACAGCTTCCATAAAAAAGAAATTGCGCTCATTGACGTTGAGCTGTACAGGATTGAAGCAGTAGAGAAAGGAGATATCATCAATGACTGAGAACAATTTTGTCATACCCGGTGATCTGGTCGGCACGTCGGAGGAATACCTGCCGGGCAGTGGAACGTATGAGGATAACGGGAATATCTACGCTACCACAGCCGGGAAGATCGCAATCGATAAGAAGGAGAGGTCGGTTTATATCGAGCCGGCCGTAAAAACGCCTCCCACACCCCATGAAGGCGATATTGTGGTCGGCAGAGTAGTAGACATCAAGGGATCGGTCGCACTGGTCGAACTGTCCAGGATCAAGGGCTCGCTGGACCGGGAAATCGCAGGAACCACCTCGGCTGCGATCCACATTTCCAACGTAAAGGACTCCTATGTCCAGGATCTGGCCCAGGAGTTCGGCTACCAGGACATTGTGAAAGCGAAAGTTATCGATACCAGAAACATGAGGCTCTCCACAGTCGATAAGAACCTCGGCGTGCTGACCTCTATGTGCAACCGGTGCAAATTACCGCTCAAGTTTGACAGCGGCAAGCTGAAGTGCCCCCAGTGTGAGAGACGGGAAACCAGGAAAATTTCGTCCGATTACGGCAAGGGCGTCATATAAACAATCATATAAGGTGATCATATGGAGATCAAGATCCTCAACAAGACAGACACCGAAATACGTGTCGAGATCAAGGGCGAGTCCCACACGATGATGAATGCGCTAAAGTCGTGCCTGCTGGAAGACAAGGCGGTCAAAGTAGCTACCTACGACATCGAATTCCCCGGCATCAGCGACCCGGTACTGTTCGTCAAGACAGACAAGACCGAGGACCCCATCGACGCCATCAAGGCAGCCACAAAGAAGCTGGCCGGCGAATGCGAGGATTTCCTCAAAATATTTGGGAAAAAAGCTAAAGTTTAGATAGAAAGCCTTCGGCTTAGGCTTTCTCATCGTAAAACGATCCAGGAATGTCGTAGCCTAACAAAAACTTCTTTTTTGGAGTAACAATGAACGATATCGTAATCCTCAGGCTCGGTCACAGGCCGGAAAGAGATGCTAGAGTCACTACCCATGTCGGGCTGACATCCCGCGCGTTGGGTGCAAAGGGCATGCTCCTGACGACGGACGACAAGTCCGTCGCAGAAAGCATTCAGCGAGTGGCAACCGCGTGGGGCGGGGACTTCTGGGTTAAGACAGGTGTCAGCTACAGGTCTGAGATCAGACAATGGAAAGCCAACGGTGGTATTGTAGTCCACCTCACCATGTACGGGATCAATCTCCCGGACTGCCTCGAAAAACTCAGGCAAGATTTCCAGGCCCAGGGGATCATGATCGTCGTCGGTGCAGAGAAGGTGCCGGGTGATGTGTACGGCCTTGCAGACTACAACGTAGCGGTCGGCAGCCAGCCCCATTCGGAGATTGCCGCTCTGGCCTTGTTCATGGATAAGCTGCAGGAGGGCAAGTCGCTCATGCATGAGTTTAAGGGTGGGGACTTAAAAATAATACCGAGTGAACATGGCAAGTCAGTCGTCAAAAACAAGTAAAAAGAACCCGGGCTCCGTCCTGGTTGTCGGCTACAATTCCAGAGTAGCAGCCTGTTCCGCGAAGCGTGCCGGATATACGGTTTACTCACTCAGCCACTACAATGACCTAGACCTGCTTCACTGCGTGGAAAAAAACACGTTTTTTAAAGAACATCCGTCTAGCCTGAAGCCCTTTCTCCAGGAGTATGACGTAGACTACGTCGTCCTTGGTGCCGGGTTTGAGGACGCTGACGTACCAGCTGCAAGAGTGCTCGGCAACGACCCGAAGATCGCTCATAATGTCTGCGACAAGGTCTGGCTGGCCGGGATGCTTGAAGAGCTGGGCATTACTCAACCCGAGATATTTACGAGGGAAACAGTCAGGTACCCCTGTATCGCTAACCCCATCGTGGTGTGAGGGGGTCATAAAAACTATAAAGTGCTGAACGAATCGATGCTGCCCCCCGAAG
>CAZJRS010000033.1:0-7408 GCA_964548585.1 uncultured Methanocella sp.
TGTTCCCGGACCATTTTAGATTGGACATTTCCCTTCTGCCCTTTCCATTCCGGCTCTTTGGTCAGTACATGCTTGATTTTGATACTCTGGTGCTCTTTTGAGATCGTATCCAGCTCTTCTCTGAATACTATATCACCCGCCGTCTTGTTGGAGTACAGCATATGTACGTCTGCGTCCAGGCTCTTGTCCGCGATGAACCTGAGCATGCTCCGCATGGGCGTGATGCCTATGCCACCCGTTAGAAAGCCCAGCTTCTTTTGCTCTTCCGAGTATGTAAACTCGCCATACGGCCCGTTGATCTTCGCCCAGTCGCCGCTTTTCATCATATCCAGCGCCAGGGAGTAAGGGTGATCTGTGATCTTTTTGGTGAACTCGAGGTAATCTTCTGTAGGGCTGGAAGATATCGTAAAATGGTGCATCTTGCTTATGCCCTCCACCATTATGTTCACATACATCCACTGGCCGGCTACGAATTCGAAGCCGGGCGGCCGCTGAAACCGGAAGCTTTTGACGTCGGGCGTACGTTTTATGACGTCCTGGATATTTGTGTCGAAATTCATGTTACTCACGACCTGTAGCCCTTGCGATTTCGTTATCGCACATCTCCTGCTTCATTAAGATGTCCTATTTGCCTTTATAGGTCACATGCGAAAAGTATTCCTTTTTGTATCTCCAGTATCCCCGTGCTTTTTATCCTGGCCATTGCGTTTGTTTTTTTTTTCAGTTAGCCCGCCGCAAGCCGTTTCGGTGATCGGTCAGCTATTTATAACTCCATGTACCATTCTACTATCGTATGACCTCGGTTTCCGGGAATGAAAAAGCACCCATCGCCACGGAGCTCGCTAAAAAGCAGAAGTCGATCAGCGTGGCCGAGTTCTTTGAGAAGAACCGGCATATGCTCGGGTTCGACTCCGCGCCCCGGTGCTTGATTACCTGTATCAAGGAAGCGGTGGACAACTCGCTGGATGCATGCGAGGAAGCCAACATCCTGCCGGACATCTACATCCGGGTACGTAAGGTCGATGACCGTCTCGTATCGATCATTGTGGAAGATAACGGCCCCGGTATCCAGAAGGACGTTCTCCCGAGGGTGTTCGGTAAGCTCCTGTATGGCAGTCGCTTTCACGCGATCCGGCAGAGCCGTGGTCAGCAGGGTATCGGTATTTCTGCCGCCGTGCTCTATGCGCAGCTCACCAGCGGTAAGCCGGCCCGGATTACTTCCAAGATCGATCCGAGGCTACCGGCGTACATGTATGAGCTGAAGATCGATACAGAGACCAATGAGCCACGCATCATCTCCGAGCGAGTGGATGAATTTTTCACATCTCGGGGGACCCGCATCGAACTGGAGATGGATGCGGCATACGTCCGGGGAAAGCAGTCCGTACTCGAGTACCTGAGGAATACGGCGATCGTCAATTCTCACGCCCGGATCAGCTTTGTCGATCCGTCCGGGGAAAAGACCACTTTCGACCGGGCTTCCGACATTCTGCCCAGACAACCCGTGGAGATCAAGCCTCACCCGCGTGGGACTGAGCTAGGTACCTTGCTCAAGATGCTACATTCGACTGAGTGTGGCAAACTAGCCACATTCCTGAATACTGAGTTTGTGAAGGTCGGGGGCTACACGGCTGAAAACATTTGTAAAGAGGCCAGCATCGACCCGTCTGCCGCGCCGACCGAGCTGTCGAAAGACATCGATGCAGTAAAGCGGTTACTCGCTGCCTTTCAGACCATCAAGGTAATGGCACCGCCAAAAGACTGCTTATCGCCTATCACCGAGGATTTGCTGAAGAAGGGTGTCGTCCAGAATCACCGCATCGATTTTATCTCCACCGCTTCCCGGCCGGTCAACGCCAGCCGGGGAAACCCCTTCATGGTCGAAGCACTGATCGCCTACGGTGGGGACATTGAATCCGAAGGCCGGATCGATATAGTACGATTTGCCAACCGGGTACCGCTGATGTACCAGCAGGGCGCTTGTGCCATCACCCATGCCATCGAGCGGATCAACTGGAGGCACTATAACCTGGAGCAGGCCAAGGGGGCAAAGTTACCCAGCGGGCCTATCCTGATTGTCGTCCACATCGCTTCCACCAACGTGCCTTTCACATCGGAGTCCAAGGATGCGGTCGCGGACGTCCCTGAGATCATCGAAGAAGTGGAACTGGCCGTCCGGCAGGCCGCCCGGGAGCTGAGCAGGTTCCTCTCAGAGCAGCGCAAGGTGGGAGATGCGAGGAAGAAGATCAAGATGTTCGAATGCTATACGAAAGAAGTAGCCCAGGCGCTGGAATCGCTGACCGGGAAGCCTGCCCCGGCCGTAGAAGCCCGGTTGATGGATGCGCTGACTAAAAAATATGCAAAATTCATTGAGGATGCTGAGCCTGTCGTGGCTGATACGCCTGCTCTGGTTGATAAGCCTGCCGTAGCTGATAAGCCGGTCGGGGGTGACTGATTATGTCCAAACGAAGTCAGGAGATCGTGAACCGGCTCAAAGGTCTGGGTGACGACGTGCTGGCGGACATCGATACCGGTAAAAATCCCGCACTGGACATTCGTATGCGAAATCTCAACAATGTCTATTTTGACGAGCAAACCGGTATCATCAAGCTTGGAGATGAGAAGCAGAAGCGGTTCTACTTTAACCTTGGGCAGGCGAAAAAGTTCCTTCAGACCCTGCTTATCGCCAAGCAGATCAAGCTTCTGCTTGAGCAGGATCAGCCTGCGCTATCCATCCGTCAACTGTTCTACACGCTTAAGCACGATATTCCGGGCGCAGGAGAAAACACCTTCGACGAACAGGATGAGTCCGATCCTCTCATCGAAGATGTGGAGCTTATCGTCGATGCACTGCGTGAAGAGCTCAACCTGATCGCAACTCCCAACGGCGTCCTGGCCGGCCCGATGGTCGTCGAGGATCGGACTGGCGACATTCTGGACTTCACCAAGATGGGTACTGCCGGTGGGGCGGTACCGCCCATCGTCGAGGACGACTATTTCCGCATCAAGGAAATGAACGCCGACTTTATCCTGGTGGTCGAGAAGTACGCCGTCTGGAACCTGCTGAACCAGGGGAAGTTCTGGAAAAAGAACAACTGCCTGCTTATGACTGGCAAAGGCCAGCCTGCCCGGGCTGAGCGTCGGTTGCTGGCACGCTTTGGCAAAGAATACAATATACCAATCTACGTGTTCACCGATATGGACCCATGGGGATATTACATATACTCGGTTTACAAGTACGGTTCGATCAATCTGGCGTTCTTCTCAGAAAAGGCTGCCTGCCCCAGCGCTCGTTACCTGGGTCTCTCGGTGAAAGACGTCATGAACTTCGACATGCCCCGCAGCTCATGGATCAAGCTGAACGACGAGGATCATAAGCGCATCGAGGAAATCTCCCAGTACCCGTGGTTCAAGAAAGACCACTGGCAGAAAGAGCTGAGCGACCTGAAAAAGTTCGGGTATAAGATTGAGCAGGATGCACTGGTTTCCAAGTCCATCGAGTTCACCGCGAATAACTATCTGCCGTCGAAGATCGAGAATAAGGACTTCCTGGACTGAGTGTAAACCCGATCATCCGTGGCCTTATCTCACCGAGAAGGTTATGGTGAACCGTGTACCGCCGGACCTGTCCAGTGTGATGGTGCCATCGAGCTGATCGACCAGGGCTGCTACCAGCTGCATGCCCATGGACTGGACCTGGGTCAGGCAGAAGTTCTCGGGCATCCCTACTCCGTCATCTTCTATGATGATCTGGTTTGTACTTCCGTCCCGGAGGTGTATCTTAATGGTGCCTCCCTTGTAACCTGGAAACGCGTGCTTCAGGGAATTAGATACCAGTTCGTTCATGATCAGGCCGCAGGGTACCGCCTGGTCTACCCCCAGATGGATCGGGTCCCCCATTACAGTGAGGTTCACAAGCCTCCTGCCTGTCGAATACGAGTGCAACAGCTGAGCGCTCAGGCTCTTCATATACTCCTTGAAGTCGATGCGGGCCAGGTCGTCTGACATATATATACGCTCATGTACCAGCGCAATGGACTTGATACGGTTCTGGCTTTCCGTGAGGATCTGTCTAACGGGCTCTTGATCGATGCCTGACAGCTGGAGGTGTAGCAGGCTGGAGATGATCTGCAGGTTATTCTTGACCCGGTGGTGGACTTCTTTCAGCAAGACCTCTTTTTCATGCAGTGACTCTTTGAGTCGCTCTTCCGCGAGCTTGCGTTCGGTGATATCGAAGATGATGCCTCGGAACCCAACCGGTATACCCTCCTGGTAAATGACGCTGGAGTGGATGATCACCGGAAACCGGCTGCCATCCTTGTGCATGAAAGTATATTCGTGTCCGGATTTTCTACCGCTTAAAACTCGCTGCATATTTTGTATGACCCTTTCGCGATCTTCGGGAACGACTCTCTCTAACACGTTCATTCCCTGGAGCAGATCGGCTTCTGTATATCCCATTACCGAAAAAGCGCTCTGGTTGACGAAGGTCAGGTTTCCCGCAAGGTCGATCTCGAAGACGATCTGCGGTAACAGGTCCACCAGTTCCTTGTACCTCACGCTACTTTTTACGGCTTCTTCTCTGGCCGTTACCACTTCTGTCACATCGTCGAAAATGTAAATGTGATAGGGCGGTGTAATGGTCTCTTTCCGTATCCCTGAAGACCTACACTTGACCGTGCGGCCATTTAACAGCTGGATCACCTCTGCCGCAGGTGCATTCATCGCCCCTTTCCCCATGTGGTACAGGGCTTTCTCTAGCGCAGGCCCATCGATAGCCTTAGTAATCATCTGCCGGATCAGTTCTGCCTCGATCAGATCACCTGAACTTAACCGGGTCTTCAAGTGTTCCAGGCCCCATATGCGAAGGAAGGCATCGTTAAAAAAGCGGATATGGCCACCCTGGAGATCGACTACGTAGATTCCTACCGGCGAGCTATCGTGGATCATCCTGAGTATAGCCCAACAACGCTCGTTTTCCTGAGTGTGAGTGCCGTCCATTTCGATTTTATCCATAATCCTTACCCCTTCCCGGAATGTTCAGCTTCACGGCCCAGATCTGCTATTTTGTAAGTTTCTATATTAGATAAAAATATGCTCTTTATTTCCAAATTACTAAAAATTAACAGGTAAATTCGTTTTGGCTCACTGTATCGTATAACCGACCTACAAACGGATTCATGCAATATTTGTCCTCAAAGCATCAAATCTGTGCCAGGTCCGGCCTGGGAATACGTTCGGGCCCTCCGATCTTATTAGCGACCCAGACCACAGCCCGGGGCATCCAGATGTTGAACTGTCCCGGCGCACAATGGACATCCTCCCGGTAAACCCATTCTTCCTGTTTGACACCACCCTCTTCCGAAATCATAAACAGGTCTTCGATGGGTACGTATGGGTCATCAGATCCGTCAATGCTCAATAGCGGGCAGGATATTCGTCTCAGGTCTTCGCGCTTGAACAAAGAAAATTCTTCCATCATTCCCAGTATTTTCTCCACATCTTTGAGATCATACCCCATCGCATGCGCCAAAGCGACCTTACGGTAATCGGGCAACCGTTTCACTTTTTCCTGGGAAAATGCCCTGTGCACCGGACCGCCACAATTAACAGCCGCTTTGATCTCCGGACAGGTCGATGCAGCAACCAGCGACCAGTAACCTCCAAAGCTAATGCCAAACATGCCAATCCTGGCCGGATCGACATCTCCTCTTCCCGCGAGATATTTGATTGTCTTCGAATACACTTCGTGGTCTCCCGGGGGCTTCAGTTTCCAGGCGCTTTCCCCCGTACCAGGCAAATCTATGGTCATACAGGCCATCCCGGCATTAACGACCTGCACTGCTATCGTATGCAGGTCTTCTTTTGTCTCATCGGTGCCTCCTGTCAGCAGTACTGCTTCGGGTAAAGTGATCTCTTTATCCGGAAGTGGCATGTAGCAATTGACGATGATATTCTTGCCACCATAAGGTATCTGCTCCCGACTGAACGTGAACGAACAGTACTTGCTCCCCTCTGCCAGTGCCGAAATCTGCCTGGAGTAGGCCTCTTGTTTCAACGGGGTCTCAGTGGCTGGAAACCTGGCGATGCCATAGTATAAGGCCGCTTTACTATACAGTTCAGTCTTTTTCAGACCGTCTATGGCCGGCGAGATAGCCTTATTATGGAACTGATCACCCAGCATCATGAACCGGGTAGTCCATCCGCTCCGCCCATCCGGTTCAACTAGCGGTCCTGACGTACGCGATGCGATATCTGCCAGCTGCTTACCATCGGCTCCACAGGCTTCCCAGATCGGGAACTTATCTCTGGCCAACACGCCGGCTTCCTCGTCTGACATTTTTTCACTGACCATAATAGACCCATGAAAAATAAGAATGGCCGAGTGTTATATTTTTATAGTGGTTTTTGCGGGAAATGAGCAAGTATTTTTAACGAGGAGTCTTTCCTGTTTTCATGTCTGGCGCCCTCGAAAAATTTGGCATAAACCGGTTGAATGTCACTCATATCTCCCAGCAGTTCTGGTGCGAGCGACAGGTGGCATTATCGCTGGAGCACCCCCGGGTCGAGACGGAGGAAATGGCCGCCGGTACGGAGCTACACCACGAGCTGATGCTTGAGCTGGTCAAGGAAATTCAGGTAGAGACAGAAACGATCGAAGATGCTGTTTATCTACAAATGCTTAACCTTCTCACTGGCTTGCAGCAACTTCTCACCGATGGTAAAACCCGGGAACTGTACGTATTCGGGAGACTCGGGGAATTCCCGGTTTCGGGCATCGTCGATGAACTATCTATCAATAACGGCGAACTAACAATCCTCGATCATAAGACTCGTAGCAAGCCTTCACTTCCCCCACCTCCGACGTTTGCCACCGCCGAGATACAAGTCATGCTGTACCGGAAGCTGTTAGACGATTTACGCCAGGGACGCTATGGGCTTCAACAATTTTTAGCCGATCGCGGGTTAAATGATCTTGGCGATATATCTGAAGGAATGAAAAAACAGCTTGAAACCCAGGGGTTATACGAGAACATGACACCCGTAGAACTTTCAGGCGAAGTATTCGCCACCTACAGAAAGCTACCCTTGATATCAGACTATCTTATCATCCGCTATCTACACAGAGACTCAGGTGATCATATCGGCGACAAGGTAGTCCTTCACGATCCCGGCGTCATCGATAAAAAGCTGGAACACGCCCTCAAGTTCTGGAACGGCGAGCGCGAGGCAACCACAGTCAAGCAACGCGAGAAGTGGAAGTGCAACTACTGCGAGTACCGGGGAGTACACTGCCAGACCTGAGCAAAAACATACACCACAATATCTGCTTATCTTTACCACAGAGGGCACAGAGGGTTACACAGAGTCACAGAGACTTACTTTTTTACCACAGAGGGCACAGAGG
>CAZJRS010000033.1:7508-8721 GCA_964548585.1 uncultured Methanocella sp.
ATGTGCATTTTATGCACAAGCAAGCATCACCTTCACACAGCCATCTGCCCGGTCGCTAAACAGCTTGTACATATCCGGAGCCTGGTCAATGCTGGCCCGGTGAGTGATCAGGAATGAGGGGTCAGCCTTTCCCTGTTCGATCATGCTTAGTAAGGCTGGTATGTACTTCATGTGTGGACAGCTTCCGGTGTATATTTTCAAGTTCTTTTTGAAAGCTTCTCCAAAATTCACATGGTTAATGGGTTGAGATGCGAAGATTCCTACGGCTGCTATGCGTCCTGCTTTTCTCGTGCATTCCATTAGCCAGTCCAGTGTTTGCTCGGGACAGTCACCTTTGACTTTCTGGATGAGGGGCGCCTTGTAGCCTGTCCCGCAGCTTGCCGCGAAACCAACTGCCTCCAGGGCGACATCCACGCCTGTTCCATTGGTCATTCTCCTTATCTCTTCGATAGGATTTTCCTTACTGAAGTCGATGGTTTTGGCACCCTGCCAGGAGGCCATATTGAGCCTTGCCGGTACCCTATCAATGGCGATAATCTCTCTGGCACCCCTGAGCTTGGCAGAAAGTACTCCCATCTGGCCTACCGGGCCCAGCCCAAATACGGCAACGGAGTCTCCCTCTTGAACTCTTGCCATATCCATGCCGAAATACGCGGTAGGGAACGCATCGGTAACCGCTATTGCCTGCTCATTGCTGATGCTGTTCGGAATCCTGACACAGCCGACATCGGCAAAAGGCACTCTTACGTACTCCGCCTGGCCACCGTCCAGGCCCCCTGCTTCTTCAGGACTGCCATAATGCATCGTCATGCTGTTCGGATCTGTCGTATATGGGTAGGTACCGTCGCACATCGAAAATTCGCCTCGCTTACAGTACTGGCATATTCCGTCGGCGATCGTAGCTGCGACCAGTACCCTGTCGCCGATTTTGACATTTTTTACATCCGGCCCTGCCTCTGCTACCGAACCCACAAACTCGTGCCCCATGATACGCCCTTTCTCCAGCGGCATCTTACCCCCGTAAAGGTGCAGATCGGAGCCACATATCGATGCCTGCTCGACTTTTAGAATGACATCACTTCGATTTTTGATCTCCGGGCGCTTCACGTCTTCAACCTTGACATTGCCCGGACCGTAAAAAACAACTGCCTTCATAATCCACCCATTATACGTTCCTTTCTGTCAATTTGAAGATGACAGACATAAAAACCGG
>CAZJRS010000033.1:8821-20588 GCA_964548585.1 uncultured Methanocella sp.
GATGCAACAGCAATACTCGACCGCCTCCGGGCACTGGAAAGCCCCAAAGACCGGGAAGGCATGGCCCGGTTTGGTATTACAACCGACAAAGCCTTCGGGGTATCTCTCTATGTCCTGCGGGATATGGCTAAAGAAATTGGGACCAACCACGAGCTGGCACTGGCGTTGTGGGCCACCGGCTACCACGAAGCGCAGCTACTGGCCGGTATCATCGACGATCCGAAGCAGGCTACTTCGGAGCAGCTCGATGAATGGGTAGCAGAGTTTGACTCGTGGGACATCTGTGATCAGGCTTGCTCTAACCTGTTTGACAAGACGCCCTTCGCCTACGAAAAGGCGTTCCAGTGGGTCGAGGATGACCGGGAATTCGTCCGGAGGTCTGGCTTCGTCATGATGGCCGCACTGGCAGTCCACGACAAACAGGCCGGGGATGAGAAATTTGAGCAGTTCTTCCCTGTGATGAAGAAATACGCTATTGACGATCGCAACTTCGTCCGAAAAGCTGTCAACTGGGCGTTACGCAATATCGGCAAACGCAACCTGACTCTCAACGCCAGGGCCATCGAGGTCGCCGAAGAGATCAAGGCAATCAACACTAAAAGCGCCAGATGGATCGCCAGCGATGCGCTACGAGAGCTCAAAGGAGAGAAAGTACAGGCCCGGCTGCTGGCGAAGAGTGATAAAAAAAGTAAATAATTTACCGCAGAGTGAACCCGGAAGGCTTATTTACCAATCAGCAATCTTATACATCATTACAGGGATTCTATTGCCCGGAAATACTATTACTCCAAACCCAGATACGCTAAAAAAATACAATGCGGATGTCTACGACGATTCGTCCGACATCTATGACACTTACGAGGGCCTGTTTTTCCCGTACCTGTTCGGCCGTATCAAGGAGCTTGTTACCAACCGTTTTATCCCCGGGCTGCCGAAAAACGCCCGGGTGCTGGATATCGGCTGTGGTACCGGGCAGCAGACTATGCTTTTTCAGGCTGTGGGCATCGACGTGGTCGGGGTTGATATCAGCGCAGGCCTGGTCAGGGTTGCTAATAAAAAGCTGGGTCAGAATATCTGTATAGTGTCCGATGCCTGCCGTCTTCCGTTTGCGGATGGTGTCTTCGAAGGTGTGACCTGTGCGGGGAGCACACTAAATCACATCCCGGACTACGCTTGCTTTTTCGACGAAGTGGCCCGGGTCCTGAAGCCCGGCGGCATCATCTTCCTCGAATCGGATAACAAGTGGCGCCCGGACATGTTCTGGTGTTTACTCAGCACCATTGTGGGCGATCCGCTGCAATATCACGAGACGCTGCAAAATGTCATCCGGTACTTCAGACGGCCGCTACACGAGGGGTATCCCTATGTGTTCCCGCTATCATTCGGAGATGGCAAGGTTCGGGAGCTGAGCCTGCGAACGTTCACGTGTAAGGAGCTGTACCGGGAACTCGTGGAAAGAGGCTGCTCGGTTGAGGCATTGTTCGGTATACATGCCATCACCAACGTCATACCTAGCCCGGTAATGCTCCAGGATAATCCGGGGAGTATCTCCAGAGCCGTTTTCAATGTGCTTTCCCGTTTAGAAGACCGGCTCTACGGGGTGTGGCCTGTGAACCGCGTGGGCATGAGCGTCATTGTTTTAGCGCGTAAAAAGTAAAAGTAGTTGTATTGACTCTATGCCGCCTGGTTACTACTCGAGTAGCAGCAAGGTGAACGTCGGCACATCCGCTGCTTTCAGTACGTTCTTGTCCGGGACGACGTGGGTGTCGAGACCAACGTTCTTTGCCGTAGCGAATACGTCTATGCCCGCGGACTCCAGCGATGGCCGTGTGTCTGTCGGGAACTTGCAGGCTTTGTTTTCGTAGAGTGCACAGACGTCGCATTTTCGGCACCGGTGGGCGCCGTATGAGAATGCTTTGTAGTAGCCGGATAAGAACGCAAAGCGTTCCATTTCATAGGCTACCTTGCAGATGTGAAGGCTGAGGTCTGTCATAGCCTTAGGCAGATCCTTTGGGGGATACGTATCATAGTCGAGAAACCCGTCGTACCTGAGAAGATAGGCTGTTTTATACTCATCCAGCACTTTCCGGGTGTCCTCCGGGGTAGGGCTGTACGGCGGGCAGGTCAGCCTGGTACCATAATTTTTACAGCCGAACTGGCACTTCAGGCGTACCCAGTTGGCGGTGATTATGTCCGACGGTTGGATGTTTACGATCGCTGACGCACCGCTGTCCAGTGCCATTTTTCTGAGTTCGGCTTCAATCTTCTGTCTCGTCATGGAGATCAATGACTCAAAGGACAGGCTGATAGATATATTTTGTTTTAAACTCTATGCTACCAGCTGACAGTGATCAGCCAGATTATGCCAGAGCAGAGAATATATGTATATTGGATCCTTACAATCTATGGGATTGGAATGGCAGAGGTAAAGAGTGTTATCAAAGACATGTCAAAGCAGCGGGTAATCCAGGGTGTCACGGGGCTTATCGCTTTGATTAGTCTGGGAGTCTGGTTTATGGGCCAGTGGTGGGGCGTATATCCGGCCGCAGGGGCGATCATTTTGTTCGCCGTGGCTACGTTGCACTGGATCGATGATGAAGAGGTCATCGAAAAAGAGCATTGCGGGCAAGCGGTGAAGAAATAATCCTTCCAAAGGCCAGGTATCAGCGTCCGAGTCGCAAATCGATTCCTCCAATGATTTGCAAATCGACGGGTTAATCCCGCGATTTCTCCCTCGGCAGGCAGACGAATTCCCGCACCTGTAGATCGAAGAAGCTATTCGCGTGGGCTGGCTTTATGATGCAGGCAGTGTCTGCACCGCTCCAGGTCCCGCCGATGGCGACGATCTCGGTCTTACCGTCAACCGGTACGTGGCCGCTATCGGCTGCCATGATGCTGATCTCTACGCATACTTTGGTGCCTACCCCGATCAACGTACGCAGGGCTTCTGCTATGGACTCCACCCGGGTTGCTCCTCCCAGTCGTCTCGTGATAGACCGCTCCACCCCGGACAGGGCATGGGATTGCTCGACTAGCGGGATGCCCATTTCTCGCAGTTCTTTTACATAAGCATCTTCCATATCCCGTTTTCCCGGTTCCGAAAATCCTACGTGGTGGGCAACTACGATGACCTTAATGCCTGTACTGGCGAACGCCTTTGCCGCTTTTAAGCCCGTCTCTCCCCCGCTGCTTGCCACAACCGCGTACTTGATATCGAGCTCCTTTGCCCTGGCTACGGCAAGCCGGATCGTATCGTCTGTGTTTTGACTACCTGCCTTCTCGAAGTAGACGATGTCCCGCTTGATCATGATCTGAATATAGTCACAGAGTGAAATAATAGTTGCTGGACTGAGGCACTTCAGTCGAGTACAGTGTACTAAAAGCTCTGCGGCGGGCGACGCTATCATCACGCTTATAAAAACTCTACGGCCGCAGGCCGTACACTGCCCGAAACTGCTCGTTCCGGAGCCCGGTCAGTATGACCAACAGTTTTACCCGGCAGTCGTTGGTCTTCTCCAGCCTTGCACCGTACAAGACCTGGATCGACGGGTTACATTCCCCGTAAATAAACTCGACGATCTTGGTGACACCGTCCAGGGACATATCCCGGCCGCTGGCAACGTGAATAAGTGCGCCTGTCGCTTCCTTATAGTTGAGGGCTGTCAGCGGGTGGTCGAGAGCTCGTCGTAGTACCGTTAACAGGTTATCATCGCTCCTGTCTCTGCAGGAGAGCATGACACTGAGGCCACCTTCTCGTAACAGTCTCTGTAGGTCAAGGAGGTTGACGTGTACCAGTGGCCGCTGGGTACTCGACTCCACGATCGTCTTGATCTTTTCCGCTATCAGTTCGTCCATCGTGCCCAGCGCATTCTGTCTTGGCTCGTCCGGGTCATAGCCCGGGAGTCTGTCAAAATCAATAACGATGGTGGTGTTGGCTATGTCTATCAGTTTTTCAATGCCGTCGATCGCTTTTTTTCTGGCTTCCGGCTCGTCCTGGAACGGCAGTGTCACAATTGCCACGACTACTGCGCCGAGGTCTTTTGCCATCCGGGCAACG
Organism: uncultured Methanocella sp.; assembly: GCA_964548585.1. Lineage (GTDB taxonomy): Archaea > Halobacteriota > Methanocellia > Methanocellales > Methanocellaceae > Methanocella_A. Next base: position 12,879 of record CAZJRS010000033.1, read on the forward strand.
ACGGGCGTTGCACCGGTACCTGTTCCGCCGCCCATGCCTGCCACGATAAACATCAGCTTCGTTGTTCTGAACGCTTCATCCAGCTTCCACCCGGATTTCTCTGCCGCCAGTCTGCCGATCTCCACGTCACCGGCAGCCCCTGATTCTTTAATCACCGATTTGCCGATGAGGAACTTTTCATCCGCACGAATTACGCTCAGGTGGCGCTCATCCGTATCCACGGCCATCATATGCGCGCCGAAAGCCCCGATGCTATACAGGTAATTGATCGTGTTGCAGCCAGCACCCCCGACACCAACGATCCTGATCTGTTTGGGGAAGTAGTTGTATACTGCCTCGTCGCCTAACGTTGTCTGTTTTATGGGATCTGGAGCGTACATGTAGCGTCAACACCTGATTGAAATGACCATCGTAAATAGAAACTGTTAATTGACTACTGGTTATTTGGCCTTACAACCTTTAAAAATTTTCTCGCTGTCTGATATGCAAGTTTGTTTTTCGCCGATTTATTGTAAAACAATATTTTTTAAGTTAACACAAATTAAGTTTATATACCCCTATCACCTATACACTTGGCGATAGAGGCTTAATCTCATGAGTTTTCTCGAGCAGGCGAAAAAAGGCGAAATCACAGAAGAGATGAAGGCTGTCGCGAAGGATGAGGGTTTAACCCCTGAGTTCGTGCAGCGAGGTGTAGCAGCAGGCAGAATAGTAATCCCGGTCACCCCATACCGAAAAATTCGGGCTATGGGTATCGGGGAGGGCCTCCGGACCAAGGTCAACGCGTCGATCGGTACTTCGTCGGACCTTGTCAACGTCGACATGGAAATCCAAAAAGCTATAGCTGCCGAGAAAGCGGGTGCCGACACTCTGATGGAGCTGTCCACCGGCGGCGACTTCCTGGACATTCGAAAGAAGGTCTGCGATGCCACTTCCCTGTCGGTAGGCAGTGTGCCGCTGTATCAGGCGTTCATCGAGGCAGCCCGCAAACATGGTGCGGTCATTCACATGGAGGAAGACGACCTGTTCCGGGTTACGGAGGAACAGGCAAAGCTGGGAACCAACTTCATGGCCATCCATACCGGCATCAACCGGATCACGGTTGAACGGCTAAAGAAACAAGGCCGACATGGCGGACTGTGCAGCAGGGGCGGCGCCTTCATGACCGCGTGGATGCTGCACAACGACAAGGAGAACCCGCTGTACAGTGAGTTCGACTACCTGCTGGAAATTCTGAAAAAGCATGAAGTTACGCTGTCCATGGGTAATGGCATGCGCGCAGGTGCCGTTCATGATGCTACTGACAGAGCTCAGATTCAGGAGCTGATCATGAACTCCGAGCTTTCTGACCAGTCCTTTGAGTACGGTGTCCAGACCATCGTCGAAGGCCCGGGTCACGTCCCTATGGATGAGATCGAAGCCAATGTGGTCCTGATGAAACGCATGTCCGGAAACAAGCCGTTCTACATGCTTGGGCCGCTGGTCACAGATATCGCCCCGGGAATGGATCATATCGTAGCCGCTATCGGAGCATCAGTTTCAGCTGCCAAAGGCGCGGACTTCATCTGCTACGTCACTCCGGCAGAGCACCTGGCGCTTCCCAACGTGGAAGATGTTCGTACGGGTGTCATGTCAGCCCGGTTGGCCGCTCATATCGGGGACATGGTCAAATACGGCAAGCGAGACCAGGATCTTGAAATGGGTCATGCCCGAAAAAACCTTGACTGGAATCGTCAGTATGAGCTTGCTCTTGACTCTGAACTGGCCAAAGAAGTCCGATCCAGCCGGATGCCCGAAGACAAGGAAGCATGTACCATGTGCGGGGATTACTGCGCGTTGAAGATTGTCAGGGAGACATTTAATTTTTAAGTTGAGCGTGGGAGTAGGGAAGTACTAATGATATCGTGCTTTCCCGATCTCTCTTACTAAAAAAAAATTGCGTTAAATCAAATAAACTTTATATACTTTAAGGGCTTACTCTGTATCCGGAAACATCAGTTTCCATGTGTTATACCCCCAATGTAATACCTATAAAAACGCGATGAAATGGTCTGTCGGCGACGTTTTACCGGGAGGCCATTCTTTTAACTTCTTAATGGTTCAAAAAGTTCCACCAAAAACTGTTATATGCAGTTTGATATGCTTGGTGTCAGGGGAACTTTTTGTAAAACGTTCCCCTAGCAACTCCTCAAAAACATCGCTTAAACAATGCCCTTCGGGCTTATGTCGGTGTCGAGACCCAGGGTGCCTCTGAAAAAGTCCCCCGGGAGCCCCCCTCAAAACCTTATTTATTTACCGTATTTTAGCCTGTCTGCCATCATCTGGGGAAGGCCGGCTTCTTTGATCTTTTCCTGTACTTTACTATAATCGTAGGTTACCCGGTGCATTGTGAACTCGTTTGTATCAGTGTCCCAGATCCCATAGCTTGCCCGGGGGTCCCCGTCTCTCGGCTGTCCTACGCTGCCAGGATTCAGGATGATCTTGTTGCCGCATCTCTCCATCAGCGGGACGTGGGTATGCCCGAAGACTACGACTTTCACGTCAAACGGGTCAAAGATCTGGCATAGCCGCTGGTGGTTGTTCTCGAAGACGAACTCCTCCAGCTTGTTAGGGCTACCGTGGTGTACGGTCAGACCGTTCAGATCGATGTGCTCTGGCAGCGTCTCAAGGAATCTCAGGTTGTCCCGAGTCAGGTTTTGCGTGGTCCAACGGATCGTCTGTATCGCTAACAGATTAAACCACTGTGTGTCTCCCGTGATCACTGCGTTGTCGTAATTGCCTCTTACACACTTCACCCTGTGCTTTATCAGCAGCTCGACTGTCTCGTTCGGATAAGGGTTGTAGCCCACGATGTCACCTGCACACAGGATTATATCGACATCCTTTAGCTCTTCGAGGACGGCCTGCAGCGCTATGACATTGGCATGGACGTCTGAAATGAGCCCGATCTTCATCTCCAGTATTCAGCTCCACCTATTACAAAGCACAGGTGATTTAAATAGTTGTCAGGGCAAAAAAGAGCAAATTAATTCTTAATATCGCTTAACGGACAACGGGTAAGGGATCTACCTGATCCTCACCCGCTCGCCCGTAACCATGTAGACTGTCCTGGAAGAAATCGAGCATGCATGGTCCGCCGCTCTCTCCATGTATCGGGCGACAAACGACAGGTGTGAGGCCATGTCAATGGATGACGGGTCTTGTATCATGACATTGATCAGGTCTCTCCGAATCCGGTCGTACTGGGCGTCCACCACATCGTCTCTTTCACTCATGGATATGGCCAGTTGTACGTCTCTTTCCCGGAACGCTTTGAAGCTGTCATGCACCATAGACTGTACGTTCCTGTACATATCACAGATATCCTTGATCTGTGGCAGCAGGGGCTCATTGTCAATGCGCACTGTAATCAGGCCGATGTCCCATGCCAGCCGGGAGAATCGCCGGCAGTCAGTCAGGATTTTCAGGACTGTGCTGATGAACCTGAGGTCGGATGCCATCGGCTGCTGAGTGGCCAGCAGCTCAATACACTTGTTTTCAAGCTCAACTTCCCTGTCTGCCATGATATCGCTCTCTTCCATGACCTTTTTCGCAAGCTCAATATCCTCATTAGACAGCGATTGGAGGGACCTGGTCATGAGGCTGAGGGAGTCTTCTCCCATCTTGAAAAAGTCATCTTCCAGCTGCTGGATCTGTTGTAAGTAGTATTCTCTCGACATGTGTTTCCACCTAAATCAGCCGAACCTGCCTGTAATATAGTCCTCTGTACGCCTGTCCGACGGGTTTTCGAATAATCTTTTCGTGTCATCGTATTCGATCAGATCGCCCATCAGGAAAAAGGCGGTCCGGTCGGAGACCCTGGCTGCCTGCTGCATGTTATGGGTGACGATCACTATCGTGTATTTTTCTTTGAGGGCTCTCATCAGGTCCTCGATCTTCGCCGTAGCTATCGGGTCAAGCGCAGAGCAGGGTTCATCCATCAGGATCACCTCTGGCTCCACAGCCAGACACCGGGCTATACATAAACGCTGCTGCTGGCCGCCTGAGATGCTGAGCGCAGAATCGTGCAGCCGATCTTTCAACTCTTCCCACAGCGCAGCCCGCTGCAGGCTTGTCTCCACTATTGTATTCAGCTCGTTTTTCTTCTTTACCCCGTGAATCCTCGGACCATATGCTACATTGTCGTAAATTGACATGGGGAATGGGTTGGGTTTCTGAAACACCATGCCTATATCTTTACGGAGTCCGACGACGTCGATTTCCTTCCCGTAGATGTCCGAACCTTTGAATTTCAAGCTGCCTGTCACCTTTACGCCAGGCACCAGATCGTTCATGCGGTTCAGGCAGCGCAGGTATGTAGATTTGCCACAGCCCGACGGGCCGATGATGGCCGTAATGCTCTTTTCCGGGATGTCCATACTGATATTCTTAAGTGCCTGAGACTTACCATAGTATAGGCAAAGATTTTTAGATTCGATGATCGTGCCTGCCATTATCTTCTCCCACCGAGTTTTGCGATATATCTGTTTGTCATATAGTTACTAAACAATGTGATCGCCAGAATCATGATTACCAGTACTGCTGCTGTGCCGAATGCGTTCTTCATGGAGAGGTTTTCCGTCGCCAGGGTGAAGATGTGCACGGTCATGGTCCGTACCGGATCAAAGATCGAATCAGGAACTCTGGCCACACTTCCCGCGGTCAGAATCACTGCGGCTGTTTCCCCGACCGCTCTCCCCATGCCGAGGATAACCCCTGTGATGATACCGGGGATAGCTGTAGGTATGACCACTTTCCGAATGGTCTGTAGCTTACTGGCTCCCAGCGCCAGGCTGCCGAATTTATACGAGTCTGGCACCACGATGATCGCTTCTTCAGATACGCGTAGGATGATCGGCAGTGCCATCAGCGCCAGGGTTAAACCGCCGGCTATCAAGGAGAACCCCATGTTCAGGTAGTATACAAAGAACAGGTACCCGAACAGACCGAACATGATCGAGGGGATCCCGGCAAGGCTGTCTGCACCAAATCGCACCACTGCTGCCAGACGGTTCTTCCCTGCGTATTCCGCCATGTAAACGGCTGCCGCAACCGCGATCGGAGTTGCAATGGCTATGGCGATGAGGGTCATCTCGACCGTAGCCACAATGGTCGGGAAAATGCCTCCTTCCCGTTGCATGTTTCGCGGGTTTTGGGTCAGGAATTCCCAGGTGACCACCGGAAGCCCTTTTAATAATATATATCCGATAATGACCAGGAGGATCAGCAGCGTCACTATGCCACAACCCCAAAGAATCACCATGCCAATACTGTTGACGACATACCTTTTCTGGAGATGCATCCTTACATCCTCCCGGCGTTGATCTTCTTCTTATTGGCCAGGTAGATGATCAGGTTCAGGGCCATGATCAGTATCAGTAGCACCACGCCGATGGAAAACAGCGCGTCCTGGTGTTCACCTGTCGCATAGGGAAATTCAAGTGCGATAGCGGCTGTCATAGGCCTGACCATGTCCAGTATCGACGTGGGTATCAACGTCGAGTTACCACAAACCATCCACACTGCCATTGTCTCGCCTATGGACCGGCCCATCGCCAGCACTGCCCCGGTTACGATCCCGGATAGCGCTGCCGGAGTCACGATGCCTGTGATCACCTGCCACCTGGTGGCGCCCAGCGCATGCGAGCCTTCCCGCAATTCTCTGGGCACCGCCCGTAGCGAATCCTCCGATACGCTGATGATGGTCGGCAATATCATTATTGCGAGCACTATTCCGCCGGCCAGGATGCTAAAACCATTGCCTCCGAGGTAATCCCGGATCAAGGGTACTAGCAAAATCAGGCCGAACATGCCATAAATCACCGAAGGGATGGCAGCAAGTGCTTCAATGGCAGGTCTGATCATACTCCTGACACGCGCCGGAGCTACCTCCGCGATCAGCATGGCGCACCCGATTCCGAGAGGCAGGGCGATGATCAGCGAGAGTATAGTAACGGCAAATGTCCCAATAATCATCGAAAAAATACCGTATATGTTATGATCCGGGCTCCACGTAGGGCTGGTGATAAAATTCACCGGCCCTTCTTTCAATATTACCGGGAGTCCTTGTGAAATGATAAATACGATAATAAGAAAGATGGTGATGATACAGGAGAGAGCGCACACTAAAAGGCCTGTTTCTACTAATTTATCTGCAGTCTTGTTCATTCTGTCACCGTTTTAGTCTGCCTTTCGGCAAAAAAATTCTAAGGCGGCGGACTATTCACCGCCGCTTTACTTCCCCTGTATTATTATACTTTCACGAGTTTGCCAGCTTCAAGGAAATTCTGTCCCTCGACGCTCAGCGTGTACTCGATGAATGCCTTTGCTACCGGGTCTGTGGTCTCGCCCTTGGTCACGTACAGGAAAGGCCTCTGGATGGTGTAGGTCTTGTCCTTGATTGTTGTCACTGATGGTGCAATACCATCAACAGTCAGCACCTTGACGGTGTTGTCAAGCGAACCGTAGGAAATGTACCCAATCGAGTTCTTATCTCCTGCTACCGTCTGGATGATACCACCGGTGCTGCCCTGGGTCACTGCACTCTCGGTGATGTTGACTTTACCCATGACAAGCTCCTGGAAAGCGGTCCTGGTGCCGGAACCTGCCTCTCTTGTAACGACGGTGATCTTAGCGTCATTACCGCCGACTTCCTTCCAGTTAGTGACATTGCCTGCGAAGATGTCCTTGATCTGCTGCTTGGTCAGACCGTTGGCCGCATTAGCATTGTTGACGATTACTGCAATACCATCGTAAGCAATAACGATCTCTTTCAAGCCCGAGTCCTTCTCGGCCTGGGTCAGTTCTCTGGAGGACATGCCGATGGCTGCGGTTCCATCCTGGGCAGCCTTAACACCTGCGCCAGAGCCGCCACCGGATACCATTGCTTCGGCATTCGGGTATTTCACTGAGAAATTCTCAGCCAGTTCCGTTGCAAAGGGCTGTACGGACGTCGAACCGACTACCTTTATTGATCCTGCAAGTGCCGGTACTGGGGTTGCTGTGGGGCCAGTCACTGTGGGGGTTGCTGTCGGAGTCGGAGTCGTGCACCCGAGCACAAGTACGCTTGTGGCGATGAGTGCTAAGGTTAGTAGTGTAATCAGTATCTTTTTGCTATACATTTGCTTGTTCACCTTTAGGAATCATCACGGCTATGCGATGTTAAATATAACCTATGTATGCCCAATAGTAATATATAGAATATATATGAAAGTGCGAAAAACGGCTTAATTTGTCGTATAAAGGGTATTACTGCAAGTATTCTACGTTCTCTGCTATATATTTGCATACGGTATCAATGTCACCGTAGAAACCGCGAAAAGTATTGTTAAAATAGTGGGGGGCTTAAGCCCTTATCTTATTCTCAATCGAGCGCAGTGGCCTTAGGTGGCAATCGATCTCGCCCCTGCGGCACTGGTACCAAAAGATGCAGTCCATACACGGGCTTTCTGCGGAAAGCACAAGAGGGCTCTGAATCTTCTCGTTCTTTACTATGGCGTTCATTTTTTCCATATTCACACATCGATGCCAGACGTGTATATAGTTTTACGCAGTAAACTATATAGTAATATTTAGAATATGCCGCTGAAAAAGCGACCACTGACAAAGCGGTAGCGCTGACAAAGCGGTAGCGCTGACAAAGCGGTAGCGCTGACAAAGCGGTAGCGCTGA
>CAZJRS010000033.1:20688-34990 GCA_964548585.1 uncultured Methanocella sp.
GTAGCGCTGACAAAGCGGTAGCGCTGACAAAGCGGTAGCGCTGACAAAGCGGTAGTCTACTTATGGTTAGTCGTTACTGCCGAGTTGATCGCGATCTCGGAAATGTTGCAGCCGTAGTCGCATATTCGGTCAATACTGTCCAGTATGAGCCCCAGAGGCAGCGAAACATCTGAGTTCAGCTTTAGCACGGCCTCATCTAACTTACGCAGTTTTTCGATGGTCTCATCTCTCATGGTCCACGTAGAGTTAGCCTGGTTGATGTTCTTTTTAAACATGGCATCGACGGCACTCTCTACGATCTTCATAGATCGCCTGTTGGCATCCTCGATCTCGGCAACGATATCTTCCGGAATGCTCTTGTCGCCTATCTGCATGACCATGTGGCAGATCTTGGTCGAGTGGTCGCCTATGCGTTCCAGCGGGGATGCACAGAGCCTCATATCCAGGTGCTCTTCCATTGACATCTCAAATTTATCCGCTATCGAGATGTCACGCATGACCATGCGGAACTGCTTGGATACCAGCAGGAATAACTTATCCACCTCTCCATCTCTGTCTGCCACATCCTGGGCCAGGTCGAAATCCTTCTCCTTTAACGCGGTGATTGCGTTTTCCTGCATTGAGCTGATGATCATATACATGCGCTTGATACTTTTCTTCACCGAGAGCTCTGCCGGGTTCAGGATGTCCTGTAGCACGATCTTGTCCGAGGTCTCCTCGATGATCTCGGGCCCGATGAGCATGTTGACTGTCCTGCGCACTGTATCCCGTTGCTTAGCAAGTATTTTACTGGAACGAAGCTCTATAGAATTAAAACCGCCTATATACGCGCCGATAATCTCTCGGATCAGATTGTCGCCATCTTTTCCATCGATAAAGATCGTCTTAGACTGGTGCACTTCCGGGGCGTTCTTCGTCCGAATGGCCAGGGAGCCGTCCGTCTGGGGGATCAGGCTGACCTCGTCCCCACCTTTTAGGTTTACCTTATTCGCCCATGACTTGGGAAGCGACACGATAAGCGTGGTACCTCCGGTGATCTGCACTTTTCGTGTTTCCATATTCTCTCTCATAGTACATCAGTCGCCTGCCCATATCTATATGCAATCTACGTAGGATATATAGTCATATATAAACTATATATAGAATAAATACTTTTGCGGGAAAGCTGATCGCCTATGCCCAAATTTGTAAAAAATAGATATTTTTAAGATTGTTTTATAGGGCATATAGTAGAATGTTTAGATTATTAGCCACAACGAAAGCGTACATGCCGCCGACAATCAAGTATGGGCAGTAAGCCATGAAGCCGTTGTCCTTAAGGATGTATGCCGATCCGATCACTATGCCCAGAATGGCGATCTTTAATGCGGCAAAGGCGACCGTATTGTTTACTATCGCCTGCATCAAGGGGTTCCCTTCGCTCATACTGATTTCACCATTTTCTGTCGTGATTGTACCCATTGAGAGGGCGATCGATGTGGTCATAAAGTCTCCCATGAGCAATACGGCGCAGATGAGCATACCTATCAGATGCCACCTGGAAAGGCCACGAATACCGTTAATAATTCCAGTATTTCCCCTCTGGTAAGATATCGAAGAATGATTGGGATTGTAACTCAATTCGGACACACTCGCTTGAATTAAATCAATAGTCTATAGGGTCATATATATTGTATATATGCATTGCTTATATAATTTTTTCATATTTTCACTTAAACTTTTGAAATTTGATATTATTACCTTTAATTTGGCATAATATCGATTTATTTTACAATTAAAAGAGGTACAGAGAATTATTAATAATTTTTGTACTTTTTATGAAATTAAATGTTCAGAATTAGTTTGTTTAAATTTGGATTGGGTATTAAAACCAAATAATAATTGCAAAAGCGTTTATACGCGTTTGAAAATACTTGTAAACATAGTGTCCAGGTGTAATCCGATCATCCCTGGCGCTTAAATGACGCACAAAATAGTTGCCAATTATATTTCATTTACCTTTTTGAAAACCGGGTATAATTAGTAAGGATCTCGTTTTCGTATTCGATCCTGACGACTTTCTTTGCCCGGTGGTCGTGCTGATCATTGATCACACGGATGATCGAGAATACGATACCCGATAATAAAAAGGCAAACAAACCGAAGATGCTGAACTGGAGTGCGTTCATCGAGTATACGTTGATACTGTTACCGCTCAGCGCGGCGGAAAAGTTCGAAGTAGTGACAAATACGCCAACACAAATGAGGCCACCTGCGATGAAGATGTACAGCATTTTTAGTTCTGGTATATACCACTGGATAATATATGCCGAGACTGCAAAACCGATGGTGATGGCAACTTTGGCTGCGATAAAGCTCAGCAGGCCGCTATCTGTGTATACGGAGCGGTAGAATTCGTTGGACTCTTTTTCAAATCCGGTGTTCTGCGTGGCAATAACCGTGGAAAAGGTGTCCATGACGCCTAGGGTGAATATGACTAGAAGCAGCAATATGAAGCATATATTTACTTTCAAGTCCTCTACCTACCATCTTTACAACGTCAGAATCTCAACTGTTCAGTGTGTATTATCAATTCGTATTTGAACGGGTCCGAATGTACTACTTGTACTATCTGACAGTCTTGTAATTGTCAAATAGGCCTGAAATATAGTAACTACCCCATCTTCAGCATTATATGTATGAGTGACAGTCCCCATTGTAGTGTCGCTATGAGTGTCTCCGAAATTCCAATAGTATGCGGTAGGTGATCCGCTACTCTTATCGGTAAACGTAACGACAAGTGAGTTAGCACCATTAACCGGGTTAGCTATAAAATTTGCAGTCAAGGCGGGCAAAGGATTGTATATAATCTCATCTTGTAAATTGCCACATGTGGCGGTAATGCTTCCGCTTCCCGAAAGAACCGTTACCGGGACTGAGGGTGCGCCATTCATCTCAATGACATATCCGCAATTCAATATCATTGTAGCCGGGTCAGTCGTGAGGTATACTTTATCATCGTGATCAAGAGGGTCCGTACCGATCGGATCACCTTCTGCATTCGACACGCTAACCTGAATTATATTTGCATTTTGACTATCCCTGACTAAATTAATGTGTGCCGGCGGGTTATAGTTTTTATCCGCAGGTATAATTATATTATATGATTTATCTATTAAATTGTTATTATCAGTTACTGTTAATGAGATATGATACTCTTCGTTTGTATGCAAGAAGTAATTTAAATTTTTACCAAATTTTTCATCATTATATCCATTGTCAGACGGATTAGTTATCGTCCATTTATACTCTTTTATAACACCATCTGAAGTACTGTCCGTTCCATCGAGATACAGGTAATTACGTTTAACTCCCGAACCAAGATCCTGGGTTTGTACGGTGCTCTTCACACTGGCAATGGGGTGTTTGACAGTCCGGTTAAATATGTTGATATACGATGTCATTATCTCGATCTGTATGTTATCGGTTACCAGCAGTTTGGTCCCAGCGGTAAACGAATCCGGTTCGCCTGCATCGGGATAGTAATAAACTCTTAGTACCACTGTCGAAGAAGCCGGTATATCATACCTATTGTTAACGATGTTATAATCCACCGTTTCTGCCGGTGGAACATTGTTCTCTTTGATTACTCTGTAATGGCTAGCGTATTTATTGCCGACGATTATGCCAAAGATCCGCGATGAATCAGTATTCATGTTCTGTACTGTGATATCCAGTTTTTTAATTACGTCCGGATTATTGACTGGATCATCCGGGTCATCCTGGGTCGTTGTCTCAATATTGGTGATAATCAGATTTTCATTCTTAACTGCATCGATATGTGCCTGTCTATCCGCACTCTGTTTCTGGGCTTCAGAAACGATGAGCGCAAGGCTTGCGGCAGCTATCACCGTGATCAAAATCAACATCATCGCGCCAATTATGACGGATACTCCTCGTTCATCGCCGCGTAAATCCTTGTGCACATTACTTACTCTACAAGAATTTGCTTTACTAACTTATGGAATTATAATCTATAGGTATCCATAGTGTATATAGATCAAAAACTCTTGATTTTTATTACTTATTGCCGTACCTGGCATGCGTTTTTGTCTTTATCTCCGCTTCTGATCTGAAGCGGAAATATTATCAAATTTTCTCGTGAATCATCGGTATCTGGTATAGATAGATTATATAGCAAATCTTCATCTTCAAGCCAGTTTTATTAAATCAAGGCGGTTATCGCCAGGCTGGCTCGAAGTGGAATGTCTCTGATCACTGTATCTCCTGAAATGTGGTGGATCATCATGGGGGTTACCGTCCTCGTAGGATTGATACTGGAGGTATTAATCGGTGCTGCGGTCGTTGCAGTTTTAGTAAAGGCTGCTAAACGGATAATCCAACTAATAATTGGCGAGAGACGCTTTTAAGATGGCAAGCCGATACTACGGGACGTGATATTTACCCTACATCTATCAAGTGCTTACCTGGTTTGTCCATCTCTTCTTCATAGATTACGGTAAACTATTTAGACAATATATTTGAACCACTAGTACAGTAGTCAAATGCAATGCCTCTAACCAGAATCGCCCTTGACGAGTTTCCTGAAAATAGTCTGATTCTCGTAGATGAGGACACGGGCGACATCAAACGATTAATTGTGCAGATGCTTGTATCTGACGCTCTGCTCAGGGGAAATAAGGTCGTCTATGTTACCCCGAGGATGAAAACAGACGTCCTGCATGAAATTGCCGGGTATGCAGAAGATAAGCTGGAGCACCTCGAAGTAATCGAGAGGACCCGAGACCCGGCAAAACTCGTGGACCTGTGTCATGGCGACGTTTGTGTTATCGAAAACCTGCCGCTTTTTTTCGTCGATGCGCTGGATAGAGAACTGGTTCACGTAATGAACGGGCTGGTTCATTCCGCGAGGGATGGCAGACGGACGATCCTGATGACGGCGGATAAGGGCATATTGCCGGAAAAGCAACAAAAGATCATCCGGGCGATGTCGGATGGTGTCATCGATCTGATCACGGTTTTTGTCGAGAACCGGATCAGTCGTTATCTTTTTATCCAGAAAATGAGGGGGTCGGCTCCGATGAGCACGATGCTCCCCTACTCGGTGGACGGGTCTGGTAAGAAGGTCTATATTGATACCAGAGAGCGCTACGCATAACTCGGAATAGTTCTTCTCTATCGTGTCAAACACGATCGCGTTTACAACTATTCTGGTATCAACCCATCGAAAATTACCTACCCGACACTGGATATGATTTTTTCACCAGTCATGTAGATGCTACCGCTCTTGCCGTTTTTTCAGTCTCATCATACTTCGCAGTAATCTTGTAATCTCCTTCGAGGGTTCCCAAGGTGACGATCACAGACACATTTCCTGTTTTATCCGTAGTATAAAATGACTTATCCAGTTTACCGGCAGGTGTTAAGTTTATACTCAGTACTGCATTAGGTTTAGGCTCGCCCTGTGGATCCAGAACTTGGAACATGATCGGCTTGTCTAATTGCATTCCGACCATACCCGTCTGGCTGTCGCCCGATAATATGTTAATGGTTACGACATCAGCGCCTACACCCGGGAATAGCAGAAATACGCACGCTAAGTATGATACTGTGACCAGAACCACACTGTGTTTCAGCCCATCTTTAGCCGAACCCTCTGCAATTTTTCCTACTATAATACCACCGATGAGCCCGTTGATGATCAGCAGGTGGAAAAATAGCTGTAAATAATTGATGTCGGCCATTCCTCCACCACCAAACATCTGGCTCATTCCTTCTCCTACCAGGAAAGGGAATAGTTGTGTGGAGAGGATGTACACCATGACAATCAGGATGATCTGAGCAAAGTAGAAGATCATGACATATTGTTGAAGGTTCCCTTCCATTTCTCTCTCGATCTTGATCATTGATCTCATATCTTCTGATGCCTTCAGAATCAAATTTGAAACCTGACCGCCCATATACGAAGCCTGAACTACCAGCTGTATGTACCTTGCAGCTAGTTCGCTATTGATTGCTTTTGCGGCCTTATTCATACCTTCCTCGAATGAGCCTCCAAGCAATAATGTCGAAGCAGCCAGATTGATCGGACCTTTAATGGTTCCGAGGTCAGTTTTTGATAGTTCTACAACTGATTTAATCGGATCAATGCCCGCTCTCATCATCTCAGACATCTTAAACAGGAACTGTGCAAATTCCTCTTCATTCCGTTTCTTCCGGCGGCGTTGTAAAAACCTGTCTACAGAGTACGGCGAAAGGGCAATAATTGTGGCAAATACCAGAAAGTTATCCAGGTCCGCTGTTTTTTTCGGCGGCAGTGGCTTTTCATCCTCAACCGGTGAAGCAGTACTACTACCACCACTTTCTTCCGCCTCCATCTGCTTCATTAGTTCTTCAAGAGCCTTCTGTCTGTCGCTTTTATCATCTGCAGAACCAGAACCCTTCTCTTCAATAAGCGTATGGCCTGACATGAATGCTCCTACAACGAGGAGTAGGGCAATGATTACCGGTATACCTATTGTGAAGTATTCACGTTTAATATCATACTTAATTTTTATCAGATCTATTTGCTGTTTAATTTTTTCCGGTATCATGGGACCCTCGAGTACTTCTGCTCCAGCATAAAGTAGACCATGATGTTAATTGTCGGGATTATGCCATACACCAGCAGCATAAACATCTCTTTAGGCTTGAATGGCCCAATTGGAATGTTTAATGCTCCGGACATCGCGATTCCCAGTACCGCGAGAATTACCATCATCAGGACGCCGCCCATGTATCCTTCGCCAAAAATCCCAAGCGAGTCAACGAACTCTTTCTGGGCTTGGCGCTTGATGTCAAGTAAGTCGTTGGACTTGGCTTGCAAATACTCTTTCATCCCGCTGCCTGAATACATAATGTTGGCCAGATCGATCGCTATAGCCCTGAAAATTTCTGAAGGTGTATTATTTGCCAGAGCGTTCATAGCCGATACTTCATCTTCGCCAAGCACATCGATCTTGTATATGACTTTCCTAAATTCCTTGGACACCTCTCCATAGTTCTCGATGGACATTCTGCGTAGAATATCGAGAGGCGTAGAACCTGCGCTAGCTAAAATCGACATGTAGCCAAGAGCAAACGGCAACTCTTTTTCAATGCCGATTTTTTTAGTTGACGTACTGTTATAGACAACGAATGGAAATCCCACGAATACTACGATCACTGTAAGTACAGTCAGCAATATCATGTATAGTGAGACCCCAAAGAAGATGTAAGTGAAAATCAGCATCGGGATCGATGCCAGGATCGCTGAAATCGCAGCCATCGATAAAAACATGCCAGCAGTTATCTCCAGGTCTGCCTGATATAGCATGTTGGATATACTATCAAAGGTGAATTCATCGATATGCCTACCCAGCAGGTTATGACAGAACCTCATGTATAGCTTTACTATGTCCATGGTAACCACCGTTATTTTTTACTCTGTCTGGATGATAGTTTATTCAGTTCATATTCACGAATTTGATCGACCACCTGGTAGTAGTCCTTAATGCCTCGGTCTCGTAAGTCCTGCAGAAAAGCCGCCCGGTCGCCCATATCCTTGATCAATTCTTCCTGCCTGATGCCGAGTTGAGCTTCGATCTTCTCAAAGATGTGGCTTCTACCGCCGAATACAAATTTATCGGAAAACGCGTCCCACCTGAAAGCCAGATTTGTCACCAGGTCGCCATCCGTATCCAGCTCAAGTATCTCCACAGCCTGCATTACTCGTCTGACGTTGCGGTCATTTCGCCTTACCTGTGCCGGGAATACGACACAATCCATCGAAGCGAATAGCGTTCGAGGCACATTCATAGGGTTTGACTCAACTCTCGAGAGCAACTCACGCATAGATCCCGCGTGGATCGTCCCCATGGCAGCATGACCGACCGCGATCGCCTGGAACAGCGTAAAAGCCTCCGCGCCTCGTACTTCACCAACCAGGATATATTCAGGGCGTTGACGCAGTGCAGCGGCCAGCAGTTCATACATGCTGATGTCACCTGCGGATTTTCCACCCTGGTGACTGGTACCAGATGCAGGAGCAGCGCCTCCCGACTCCCCGCCGAAGCCAGTGCGGGTGACCGACTGGATCCAGTTCGGGTGATATAGGTTTAGCTCCGGTGTATCCTCCAGGGATACGATCTTATTCTCCGGCTTGATAAACGAGCAGAGTACATTCATAAGGGTGGTTTTGCCCGATGCTGTTCCTCCGGATACAAGGATAGAACGCTTGTAATACAGCAGCGTCCACAGGTAGGCCAGAAGAGCAGGGTCTATTGAGTTGTACTCGATCAGTTCGATCGGCGAAATTGGCCGCTCCTTGAACTTACGGATAGTGAACGTAGCACCTTTCTTGGTGACTTCAGTCCCCAGCGTCAGGTTGGCACGACTCCCGTCCGGAAGGGCGATGTCCTTGATAGGCTGCAGAATAGAAATGTGCTTGCCTGAAATCTGCGCCATACGCATGACGAACCGGTTGAGCTCGACGTCGCCATAGGAGATCGTTGAACGGATCGAGCCGTAGATACGGTGGAAGATGTAAAGGTAGTTATTCGGCCCGTTGCAGCTGACATCCTCTATATAGTGGTCTTTCATCAGGACTTCGATCCGGTCATAGCCCAGGTATTTCTTACGGAGGTAAAAGAACATCCGGTCTTTGTACGCCTCGGTCAGCTTCCAGTTGAACATCTGGATGATCTCTTCGAACTTCTGCCGAAGGAACACCTCGCGCTCTTCAGCCTTTATCGCAACGATCTTGCTGCTGATCATCTTTTCGAGATTTTTCTCGATGATCCCCAAGCGTTTTTGCTGAACTTCGCCAAGGGCAGGCTCCAGGACGTTATAGACGACCTCTTCGCCGTCGAATTTGATCCTGACATAGATAAACGGAGGGCTTACGGCATAAGTGACGTCGATATCCGTCAAAGGTCCATCCAGGGATGGCTGGGAAATCGTACCGATTTCGAATGGGGGTAGATCGTCTTTTTCTTTTGTTTTTTTGTTTCCGGATAGGGCTCCGAAGAATAGGTTATAGGTGCTGTCCTTCTTAGCTGATTCCTCCTTTCCTGAGGAATTGCTATTTTCGGGTGATAACGGGCTGGATGGGTCAGCGGTCTGCTGTCCTTCAGGCTTCTTTCCGAGGAACCATCCGACCAGATCCTTTTTCCGAGCTGATTTCTTCTCCGATTCCGCTTTTTTTTTCTTTTCCTGCTCGACGATGCTCTCTCCGAACGAGTCGAGCTGTTTGTCGACAAAACCACTGATGCCGCTTTTCTTAGTATGTGGTTTTTCCTCTTTCGTGGTTGCCTGCTCTACGACAGTGGTATCAACAGGGTTTGTGATGGGTGTAACAGAAGGAGGGGTCTGGGATATATCAGGCTGGCTTTCCTTTTTTATAGTGACTGGTTTAGTGGCTGGTGGCACAGCTTTTGTGTCTACTCTCCGAGATTCAATCCTAGATATATTTTCATTGTGATGGGGATTACCTTCAGGCTCTTTGTGAGCTTTTTTTGGATCTGTGACAAGCCACTTGAGGAAATTACCCATTGTATCCCCTTCGCCAGACTTAGCTCGGGTTTCGTTACGGATGGTGTTGGCTGTTGGGGGATACTTCACTAAGTTATCTTTAGTTGTCGACTTCATTCCAGAGTCAAGGCTTTTTGGGAGTAGTGCTTCTCTTATCTCCTGCTCTGTGGGCATGTCAGACACCGAGGCAATGTTATCTCCTACATCGATGTTTTCGTTTTCTATCCTGATCTCGTCAGTATCTTCGCTCGATAAAACCTGGTGCTGGTTCTCTAGCGGGTACGACCGATCCGCCGCCTGTGTTTTAATCGGTAGGGTCATAGTTTTGATCGCTTTCCTGTTATCTCTTCGTTCCCCGTCGTCTTAGTATTGACAAACAATTGTCCTCCAAATGAAATTATTCTCTTGAGCAGGGACTTATGAGGTCTGTCAATCTTAAACTGCGAAAGGATGAGTCTGGCTGAGAGATTGATGATCATGATAATTACAATCAGTACGAAGGCCGTAGCAAAAGCTTGTGACAAAGGTACCATACCTATGAATTCATAAGAATGATAGATCGATATCGGAAGTGTACCTATAAGGTCTTGCAGAGGATATATTTTAATTCCGAAAATCAACTTTGGACTTTCTTTTATCGCAAACTCCGGAAAGAACTGGCTATACCCTGCTGTCAAAACGACTACCGCAGATTCTTCTGCTGCGCGGCCTATGCCCAGGATCATTCCAGTCAATATGCCCGGCATAGCGTATGGTATCACAATTGTCCTGATTGAATCCCATTTTGTTGCGCCGATTGCATAGCTAGCGTGCTCTAGGTCTACCGGTACATTGTCAAGGGCTTCTTCAATCGCTCTTTCCATCACTGGTAATATCAGTATTGCCAGAGCTATCCCTCCAGTCAGGAAAGAAAAGCCACCCGTAAATGCCTTTAAATATACGACAAGGACCAGAAGCCCGAAAATGCCCAGGATAATTGATGGTGTACCTGAAAGAATATCTATAAAAAACGTCAATGTTCTTGTAAAGAAGTTTTTTAACGCATATTTTTTGAGATAGATTGCCGTACCAATGGCAACAGGCGTGGCAATGACGACGGAAAATATCGAGATCATAAAAGTGCCGACAATGGTATTTCCGATCGCATTACCAAATCCGGGCATATCGCTTTCTGCTGTTGTAAGAAAGGACCAGCTTAATGACTTGTAACCCATTAAAAATATATCGCCAATGATGAAAATCAACAGCATAGCTGTCACGATACCTGCGAATGCCGTAACAACGATGAAGATTTTCTCTTCTATTTTTCTTTTTAAACGTATGGTGCTCATATTTTTTTCCTGCTGATAATTCTGACAGCGCCTACAAGACCTATTTCCATTAAAAACAGTACCGCAGCAATGCCAAATAATGCTGACCTGGGCATATCTAGTCCTATATATTCACCAGCCTCTGCTACTATTTTCGATGTCATGACTGTGCCTGTACTAAGTACAGACGTGGGTATTTTTTGCAAACCTCCTGTCAGCATCAAAACAGCCATGGTTTCACCCATAGCTCTCATCATACTCAGAATGAAAGCCGCTGTGATCCCCGGCAATGCTATCGGGATCAATAATTTTTTTACCGTTTCCCATTTTGTCAAGCCAAGCGCATATGACCCATCTCTAAGTTCTTTGGAAACCGATCTTAAGGATTCCTGGGTTATGACTGTCATTGTTGGCAAAACCATCACAGTAAGCACAACGGCAGCAAGCAACATGCAAAGGCCTTCCGCATTATCTATGCGAAATAATGGAATGAACCCTATACCAGAGTCTATAGCGGGATTGATATAATCCCGGAACAGCTTACTCAGTACGAACACACCGAAGATCCCATACACGATCGATGGTATGCCGACTAGCAACTCTATCATCGGACGTAATATGCTCGTCAGCCATTTCGGCGAGAATTCCGAAAGGAAAATAGCTGTCAATATACCTAGAGGTACTGTCATAATCATCGTCATTACAGTCAACACAAGGGTACTGACGATAAACGGGAATATCCCGTAACTATTTTTATCATAGCTCCACTCACTGTTGATGATAAACCCTATGCCTTCCTTCATGAACACGGGCAGCGCTTCTGCAAATATGAAACCGATTAACAATACAACTGTTAATAATGTCAAAACCGACGAGATCAGAAAAAGGCATTTCGGATCTGCTTTTTTACCAGACATACTGGATTTGAATATTTGGTTTATAGACATAGTCATTTTCACCAACATTTTTATTAGAAAAAATATTTGAGGCTGTCAATGACAGCCTCTGGTCATTTTTGTTTAACTAAATTTAGACTTTGTTTATGTCGTAGAGGCTGATTACACCAGCTTGCGTGAAGTACCCGGTTGAGGAGGGTGCTGTCGCGAAGTCGATGTAGCTCTGCTCCAGTGCGCTTGGCTCGCCGTTGGTTATGTAGTACAGGTTCTTGACGTACGGGTAACCAGTGACATCGCCCTTCAGGCTCTTGATGATGTTAGCTGAGGTCGGCTGGATGCAGGTGGTAGCGTCAGCGTTGTTGACACCGAGAGCTACGAGGCCAGACTGGGTCGAGAAGCCGTAGTCAACGAAGCCGATTGCGGGTGTGGCAGAGTTTGCAATTGCACTTGCCATGCCGGAGTTACCTTCTTTACCGATTGCCTTGGAGGCCGAGATCAGAGTTGCAGAGCCGAGGAACTTTGCAAATTCATCTTCGGTTCCAGACCCATCTGCACGCTGGAATACTAAGGTGGTTGTACCTGCAGTAACTTCAGATGCTACGATGATGCCATCGGCGTTTGCATCAGCAATTGTTACCTTACCGTTTGCATCTGCAAGAGTGTATACCTGGACAAGGGCATTCTTTGTGATACCGGTTGCACCGACAGCTGCGTTAACTACTGGTACGATTGCGGAGCCACCGATCTCAGTCTGCTTCAGGTTAGGGTACTTAGCCATGTACTCTGCGGAGACCGGCTTAGAGGACGAACCGATGTCTACTGAGTCGAGGCCAGCGGACATGATGCCGACATCAGAGCCGCCGCCGGAGACGGTGACCTTGACGCCCTGGTGGGCCTTCATGAATCCCTCTGCGAGGATCTCGCTCAGGGGCTGAACACTGGTCGAACCGGCGACGAGCAGTTCTGCGGACGATGCACCGGAGGTGTCGCCAATGCTGGTTTCATCTGCTACGCTCGAGGAAAAGGTCCCCATTAACATGCCGACTGCCGCCGCGCCGATGATGGCGACGACGATCAGCACGAGTGTCGCTACAACCGGCGACACGGCTTGATCATTCTTTAACAGTTTGAACATACGAATTTCTCTCCTATTTACGCACAACGCCAGACACCTGTACTATAGGAGCAAAGACCGACAGACCGAAACCTAGTTATACTGGACAAGCTAACAATTAGCATGCCAGTGGTCAATCAGTCCCTGCATGGTGGACAAGCAGGAATCTTGGTTGCCGCGTGGTTTATTCTTTTGTTTTATGTCTTTTCTTTTTATCCAGCCATCCGTTTTAGCGTCTCTTTATCGATCCGCTGACCGGATTGTTCCGCTGGAGCATGTCGTCATCTGACATGCAATTGAACTATAAGCTCCAGGGTGTAATTACATTTATGAATTTAGAATATGGGAAGAACAGTTGCCTATATTTGACAATATAGAACACTATACGTCGTCATTACCAGTATATAATAGAACGGATAATTTTATCAAAACACCTAATAGAACAGGGATTTCTGCTGCAGAACCATAATATCAGTGCACGTTTTGATAAGCTTGCTTATAGTGAATAAATGCATTTGAGAGTATGCTATATAGACTACGTAGAATGGTTATATGGCCTAACGCTAATTTTTACTTTTCAGGAATGACTATGTCAAGGATAAAAATTACCCGGAAACAGATCAGGTCCGGGATCGGTATATTATGTCTATTCGTCTTGATCGTTTCTACGTTTGCCTATGCCGTGACGGGTATGAGTGGTAGTAAAAGCGGAAGTCCCAGCTCGATACTAACTGGAAATGGTACTGAATTGTATCTTATGGTTAACCCGAACAACAATACGGCAGATTACCTGTTAAAGGCTGTCGGTGGCGGTTTATATATCGAGTACCTCCGACCGGGGGCTCAACTCAGCATTCCGCTGAACTCTACCATTCAAATCACTGCCTATGCGTGCAACTATGAACGGGAGAATATGACTCATCAAGTGATCGCATACCAGGGAATTGTTGATCCTGATAACACGCTTAACTTGACGATCTTATTCAATTCAACAGCCACTACACCTGTTCGCGCTGGAAACACTATGGAATATCAGATTAACGTTTCTCCAGCATACGCTTCTGAGAAAAGTTTCATTGGGGTAGCGTTAATAGATGCTTCCGACAGCAATTCAGGGATGCTAAATATGACAAGTGTTAACGCTAGTGTTTATTGATAGCTGATCTGATTTTTCCGGATTAGTTTATCTGGAGAGTCTACTATTTTTAATACTTTTTTATATTTGAACTTGGGCACTATAAACTGTCTAATCATAATTTAAAAGTTATACGGTTTAAGCTCGTATCGCCGTGATGTAAGGGCCGAATGGCAACGATACAATCGTTTAGTTATCCATGAGTTGAAAATATTATAATAAATGCCGATTTTCATCGAATAAAATCTTCCACTCTAAGTTATATCGGCCAAGGCACGCGCATGCATCCTTATTATAG
>CAZJRS010000034.1:0-30412 GCA_964548585.1 uncultured Methanocella sp.
TTACAGTGGTATTTCCTCCAATAATAAACCGGCACAATAGATCGGAGAGTAAACATGGGGATACTGGCAATCTGCGAAATCTGCGTTCTGGCACAGCGCAGCGATCGTGTTGCTGAGACGTGCCCATGCAAGGGCTTGGTCCAATAAAGAACAAATTCTGAATTATTCAACACAGCAAGACCAAGAGACATAGGGTGACGTTCGCGTATATCTGATCCCCCTTGTCTCTTTGCCTCTTTGCGTTTAAAAACCAAGGCCCCTGGGGGCCAAGATTCTTAGTAAATCCAAGATTCTTAGTAAATTATTCTTAAGGCATCTCATTTTTGGATGCCAGTATTCAGACATAACCAGCTGAAGTATGTTCCTACCGCAGAACTAAGCCTGCGAGGTAATCCGGTTTTATGCATCCGCATGCCTGACAACAAACATTATATACTATCTTACCATACGTGATAAGCATCTTAAAAGTGAGGAGCATTATGGAAGTCGAGACGCTGAAGCGGCTTGCCCTGATGGGCGCGAATAAAGAGCAGGTGAGCCTGTCATCTTCAATTTTCGCGGCATCGCTGGGCATGAGCCCTCAGACGGCGGCCAGGCGACTCTCCGCCATGGAAGACGAGGGTTACATTACCCGCGTTGTCACGCCCGAAGGGCAGAAGGTACGGATCACTGAAAAGGGCCTCGTATGCCTTAAATCCGAGTACCGGGACTACTGCAAGGTCTTTGAAGGGGGCAACTCAACGGTACTGAAAGGTAAAGTGACCACGGGGCTGGGCGAAGGCCAGTACTACATATCGCTTGAAGGCTATCGCCAGCAATTTAATGAGAAGCTCGGTTTCGACCCCTATCCGGGGACATTAAACATAAGGCTGACCGAGCCGTTTACTCCTGCAGAGCACGAGGCGGTCAAGATCGAAGGCTTCAAGGACGAAAACCGGACCTTCGGCGGATGCAAGTGTTATCCGATAAACATCAAGGGAGTCAGGGGCGCAATCATTCGCCCGGACCGGACTAGCTATCCTCTGAACCTGATTGAGATCATCGCACCGGTCAATTTGAGAAAAACGCTCGGCTTTGCCGACGGAGACAACGTAGAGGTGACAATCGAATGATAGACGATGCAATACAGGCACTCCGTAAGGGGCAAGTGATACTACTATACGACTACGACAACCGCGAACGAGAAACCGATCTCGTCGTCCCGGCGGAGTTCATGACCCCGAAGCTCGTCTACCAGCTTCGCCACGATGCAGGAGGCCTCATGTGTGTGGCCATTGATCCGGTGGCCTGCACCAACATGGGCATTCCCTATATCGTCGACGTGCTGAAGTATGCCGGCAACAGCGGCAACGGCTTCGGTGCGATCGAGTCGATCTACGAGAAGGTCGGGGACATACCCTACGACACAAAATCATCGTTCTCACTGTGGGTCAACCACAGGAAAACATACACGGGC
The DNA here is from genome assembly GCA_964548585.1 of uncultured Methanocella sp. Taxonomy (GTDB): domain Archaea; phylum Halobacteriota; class Methanocellia; order Methanocellales; family Methanocellaceae; genus Methanocella_A. The sequence goes on from CAZJRS010000034.1 coordinate 1,457, forward strand.
ATCACCGACAATGACAGAGCGTTGACAATCACGAAGCTAGCAGAGGTAACCAAAAGCGCCCTCAATGGCAACCAGATCCCCTTCGGGCAGGAGTTCCGCTCACCCGGCCACGTGCCTCTGCTTCGCACCGCACCCAAGCTTCTAAAGGACCGAAAAGGCCAGACTGAGCTATCCATCGTGCTCGCGAGTGTTACCGGGGGGCGTCCGGCCAGGGCAATGCGCGCGATGCTGGAGGGGCGAGCCGGCGACGCGCTCGCCAAGGAAGATGCCAAGCAGTCCGCTAAGGAACCCGGCCTTGCCTTCATCCAGGGCACGGATGCCGGAGAGCTGTTGCCGAAGGTGCAAAGCCAGAACTAGCTTTTTACCCATAAAACCGCGCTTCTGTGGCCCTCTTCTATTTTATTCTCCGCTAGTGACAAGCCTGGTTATTGCGGGTGCGATGTCAGACAGGGGCAGCACATAGTCCACCATGCCTGTAGCGATGGCAGACGCCGGCATTATGCCATTCTCAGCAGTCTTTGGGTCCTGTGCAATGGTGGTTCCCCCCGACTTTTTTATCGCTTTAATACCCGCAGTACCATCGTTGCTTGAGCCGGTCAGTATCACCCCGATTGCCTTGCCATCCATGCCTTCGGCAATGGACCCGAAGAGCACGTCGATCGATGGCCGGGAGAAGTTGACGAGAGCAGAAGTAGTGAGAGCAATTTTACCTGTGATGAGTAACATGTGCTTGTCTGGAGGAGCTATGTAGGCTATCGATGGCTGGATGATCTCCCCGTCATCTGCCATTTTGATCTTCAACTCACAGCGCTTCTGAAGAATTTCTGCCACCATGCTTTTGGTAGATGGATTAAGATGCTGTACGATAAGTAGGGCTACAGGAAGATCAAAAGGAAAGGGAGAAAGTACTTTGATCAAAGCCTCGATACCGCCAGCCGATGCACCTATCGCGACAACATCAAAATGATCCATGATAGTTTTATTTATATATCACGTTTGATATAAATTATAATGCTGATGACTCTTGTTATAAAATGTTCAAGATCAGTCTATATTGACTACCTCCACCGAATTTTTATTACCGTAAAAAAATTTTATATGAAACTGGTCAAAAGCCCTCTGCCAATAATCAATTTTCCCCGAAATATATAATAAGTATAAGCGAATGTGAATATAACTAATCGATTGGTTTAAGAGGGTATGGCAGTGAAAAGAGATCAGAGTTCTGCTAAAAATAAACTGGTAAAAGCTCCTACAGGGATCAAGGGATTCGACGATATCACAGGGGGCGGACTTCCCCAGGGCCGGCCAACGCTTGTCGCAGGCGGCGCCGGCAGCGGCAAAACCATGTTTGCCATGGAATTCATCGTACATGGCGCTACCGAGTATAATGAGCCGGGCATCTATGTCTCTTTTGAGGAGAATGTCGAGGATCTGAATAAGAACTTCTCTTCCATGGACATCAACCTGAAAAAGCTGGTCGATGACAAAAAGATCATCATCGACCACGTATTCATCGAAAGGAGCATGATCGAAGAGACCGGCGAGTATGACCTGGAAGCCCTGTTCATCCGGCTGGGCTACGAGATCGATTCGATCGGCGCAAAGAGGGTCGCCCTGGACACCATAGAAGTACTTTTTTCCGGTCTGACCAACCACGCGATCATCCGATCTGAACTCCTGCGCCTGTTCCGGTGGCTGAAAGACAGGGGCATCACGGCGGTGGTCACGGGGGAAAAAGGCGAACGCACCTTAACGCGCTACGGCCTGGAAGAGTACATTGCGGACTGCGTCGTCTTCCTGGACAACCGTATAGTGGAGGATCTATCCACGAGGCGGTTGAGGATCATCAAGTACCGGGGCAGTGCTCATGGCACAGATGAGTACCCGTTCCTGATGGGCAAGGCAGGCATCACGATATTCCCGCTCACGTCCATCAGAACAGACTACAAGATATCTACCGACAGGGTATCTACAGGCATCCCTCGCCTGGATACGATGCTGGGTAATAAAGGCTTTTTCCGTGGCAGCACGGTCCTTATCTCAGGTACGGCCGGCACTGGAAAGACAAGCTTCGCGGCTTGTTTTGCAGATGCGGCGTGCAGGAGAGGTGAGAAGTGCATCTACTTTGCTTTTGAAGAAAACCAGGACCAGATCATCCGAAACATGAACTCGATTGGATTGGATCTAAAACAGTGGGTGGATAAAGGCCTTTTAAAATTCCACATCGCCCGGCCGGCAATGTATGGGGTTGAAATGCACCTGGTGGTCATGGAAGACGAGGTAAGCCGGTTTAAACCGCAGAACGTCATCATCGATCCGATGACAGACTTCACGGCAGTCGGAGGAGGCAGGGAAATAAAGTCCCTGCTGACACGCCTGATTGACCTTCTCAAAGCCCGGGGAATTACCACCATGATGACAGATCTCATCAGGGGCGATATAAACCCGGAAAAGCCTGAAACATATATCTCGTCAATCATCGATACGTGGATACTCCTGCGCAACTTCGAGTATAACGGCGAGCGCAGCAGGGGAATAACAATACTGAAGTCCAGGGGCATGCCCCACTCGAACCAGATCAGGGAATTCGTCATGAGCGACAGTGGCATCGAACTGATTGACCCGTACATCGGCTCGGAAGGGGTCTTCATGGGCAGTGCCAAGGCCATGCAAGAAGCCCGGGATAACGCCAGGTTGATCAACATGACACGCGAAATCCGGCACAAGCGCGACCTCCTGGAAGAGAAGCTTGTGGAGTACGAAGCGAAAATGAACACCTTAAAGGCCCAGCAAAAAGCTGAGGAAAACGATCTCAAGAAAAGCCTCGAAATAGTAGAGCAAGACCTTCAGCTACTATTAAACGATCGAGAGCTGATGTCCAGCGAAAGAAATCTGGAAAAAAAGTAATCGGAAGAAGCCGTTTCAGGAGTACAGACCATGGAAAAAGGCGCCATCGGGAAAGTGACCAAAGAAAAAACCGGGGAAAATGGGAAGGGAAGTAAAGAGTACCTGCTGCGGATATATGTGGCCGGAGAAACAGAAAAGAGCCGGCGGTCCATCCAGAAGCTGAAGGAGATATGCGAGGACCACTTGAAAGGCAAGTATGAGATTGAAGTCGTCGATCTCGTGAAAAACCCCCAGCTAGCCGCCGGTGATCAGATCTTCGCGATCCCGACGGTCGTCCGACAGCTTCCGCCTCCGGTAAAAAAGCTGATCGGGGACCTTTCCGCCACGGAAAAGGTATTAGTGGGGCTGGATATCAGGCCGAAAAAATAGTTGACATCTGATCAGGACCATACATTTTTACGTATATTGATGGGGAAAATTGGAATGATCTCAATACTGCTAGTGGATGACCAGCCGTCGTTTCTCGCTATGGCAAAAAGATTCCTGGAGGAAGACGGGGATATAGAGGTAGATACCGCTGGATCGGGCGAGCTGGCTATCAAGCGGTTAAAAGAAGAAATGTTCGATGTGATCATAACCGATTATGAGATGCCCGAAATGAACGGCCTTGAGCTCCTGAAAACCTTGAGGACGCTGGAGAAGGATACGCCGTTGATCATTTATACCAGCCATGGCAGAGATGACGTTACAGTCAGAGCCATGCGTGGCGGGGCAGAATTCGTCATGTGCAAAAGCGTAGATGCGGAAGCGCAGTTTTCAGATCTCAGGTGCATTGTCAGAGAGATCGTAAGGCGGAGGGATGCGGAGAATGCCATACAGCGCCGGGAAAAGGACTTCCACACCATTGTCGATAAAAACGCCGACGCAATGGTTGTCCTGGATAGCAACGGCGTAGTTCAATATGTCAACCCTGCCGCAGTCAAGCTCTTTAACCTGCCCGAATCGGAGCTGACAGGCAAGATGATCGGCTTCCCAATCGTGCTCCAGGAACCGGTAGACATGCATATTCTCCGCCAGTTCAAAGAGTTCGTGGCCGTAGAGATGCGCATGGTCGAAGTGGAGTGGGGAGGAAAACCTTCCTACCTGATCTCGTTCAGGGACATCACGGGACACGTGCGTCACGAAGATGAGCTTAGAAAATCAAGAGATGAGCTGGAGCTTCGAGTACAGGAACGCACGGTTGAGCTATTAAAGGCGAACGAAAAACTAAAGGAAGAAATAGAAGCTAAAAACGCGGTAGAAGAGGAACTCAGAGTAGAAATCGAAGAGCGAAGCACGACCGAAGAAGAGCTTCGCCTCGAGAACGAACACAGAGAAAAGGTAGAGAAGGCACTGGAAGAAGCCAAAGGCCAGGCCGAGCTATACCTGGACCTGATGGGCCATGACATTAACAACCTGAACCAGATCGGCATCGGATACCTGGAACTGGCCATGCAGACCGAGAGTCTGGAAGAGACAAAATCGCTACTTGAAAAGCCGCTGGAAGTCATGAGAAGCGCCTCCGAGATCATCAGTAACGTGAGAAAAATAAAACAAATCACGGAAGATAAAGGTAAAAACGCATACGAGTCTCATATTGTCAATCTATGCGAAGTGCTTCCCAGGCTGAAGGAGCGGTACGCGAACGTATCCGGCAGAAACATCACGATTAACCTGGCGATGCCCCCCATATGCTTTGTCAAGGCTAATGATCTTATCAAAGACGTTTTTTCGAACCTCCTGGATAACGCCATAAAACACTCTGATCCGCAGAAGCCCCTGATCATCAATGTGAAACTGGAGCTACGTAAAGAAAAGCAAAGAAGTTATTACCTGTGTCTGATCGATGATAACGGGCCAGGCATACCTGACTGGGTAAAGGATAAAATATTCGAGCGCTTTCAGCGAGGCACCACCAAGGCTCACGGTAAAGGCTTTGGGCTGTTCCTTGTAAAGAAGCTGGTGCACGACTATCATGGGTCGGTATGGGTAGAAGACCGTGTACCGGGCGATTATTCCCGGGGTACAAAGTTCACTATCATGTTGCCTGCAGTTGAATGAAAGGGCCGACTGATACGGGTTTCCAGGATGTCACAGGATAAGGTCGAACACACGGATGATGGAGAGCTGGATGCTCTGCTCGAGCAGATATTCCGGGAGCGAAAATTCGACTTCCGGGACTACAAGCGGCCAAGCTTAAAGCGTAGGATTAAAAAGCGGCTCGACGCAAATCAGATACTCACCTATTCGGAGTATGCGAAATTCCTGGACGAACACCCCGACGAATACGTGAAGCTTTTTGATACACTGTTGATCAATGTAACGGAATTTTTCCGGGACCCCGAAGCCTGGGAAGTCATTGATAGAGAAGTGCTCCCGGATATCCTTTCGAAAAAAGAGAAAGGTGACTGTATCAGGATATGGAGTTCAGGATGCGCGTCCGGAGAAGAGCCTTATTCTATAGGCATACTGCTGGCAGAAAGCCTCGGGGACTCTATCAGCGATTATGAAATCAAGATATACGCGACCGACATTGATGAGAATACTCTTACAGAGGCAAGAAAAGGCGTATATAAATCAGATAAGCTGACGATGATCGGCCCGGAGCGGTTAAAGAATTACTTCACCCACGAGGAGGGCGGATACAAGATCAGCAGATCAATCCGGCAGATGGTTTCCTTCGGCAGGCAAGACCTGACCTCGGACTCGCCGATCTCTCAACTGGACCTCCTGGTTTGCCGCAATGTGCTGATGTACTTCAACAATAATCTACAGAATAGGTTGATGCATAGGTTCCGCTTTGCAATAAACAATGGCAGCTACGTATTTTTAGGTAAATCCGAGGGGATCCTCATGGGCTCAAAGCTGTTCAAAACGATCGATAGCAAGTGGAAGATTTATCGGAAATTTTAGGGATTCGATCAGTAGATGTAAAAAATAGAACTGGCCCTAGACGATAGGACCGTTGCTTAACACTTCTTTCTTGAGCTCTGCGAAGGTAGCCATCCGCTCGGCGAACGCGTTGTGCCGGTGAATGCTCTCTTCGTTGACCTGCTCGATGGTGATCACGGCGTCACCCGGGAGATCCGGGAACCGCTGTACTAGATTTTTAGCCATGGTTCGCACGCAGTCCTCCACGAACTTGGGGTTCTTATGGGCGCACTCTACCACGTGCTTCTCATCGTCCCTCTTGAGCAGTTCGTACATCTGGGAGCTCATGGAATTCTCGATGATGTCGATGATGGTCTCGATGGAGATCTTCACATCATCCCCGGATTCGATTTTAATGGTGCCGATCCCCCGCTGATTATGGGTGGGCATAGGCATGTCGTTTAAGAACTCGATGATCGTCTCATCCCCCACGCCGAGACGCTGTAGCTTTCCGAACGCCATCTCCTTGGAGATCTCCTGGGCACACGGACAAGCGGTCATAGCGATCACTTTGGCGCCGATGGTCTTCCTCACGATACCGTCACGCGTCACGATCGCGTCGGCGTAGATATCGTAGACTTCCTGGCACTCGAGGCGGGTCTTGGGCGACTTTTTCTTCATCATGTACTCGCCCTTCATGCGGACTTCCGCATTGGTCGCGTACTCGTGTGTCTCGATAAGGTTCCTGCACACGTCTACACACAGGTCCTCAATCCTGTAGACCGGCCGGTTAACCGCTTCTTCCAGCGTTCGATCGATAGCTTCCAGGTTCCTGGACAAATTCGCGCCTTTACGGTACGAGGGCAGGTCCACGAATATATCGAAAGTCGGAATAAGAATAATCGGTCTCTTGTCGCTCCGGGTGATCTCCACCATTTTCTTAACGTCGGTGACGCCAACGCGCGTCAGGCCGATCATCACATCCGGATTGTTAGCTTGAACATCGGGGAGTTGCACGATTTCACCAGAGATTGTTATCATTAGCGTCTTGAAGTATGATAAGGTTTACCATATACTCGATCGTCGAAGGCACATCCGGGGAGCGGATGTGGCACGGACGTGTGAGCCGAGGGGAACCCGCCCATCGACGGCCGTGCGGCGCCATGCGTCGATTCATAATATTTTTAATAGCGATGGTGGCGCCTAAACTGAATTGATTCGCCTTCGTTTAACTACTTTCTGTGAATAAGAACCTGGGCTGTCCGCGAAATCAAAAATCAGCTCTGCACGGTGATACAGGTATCGAAAAGTCTATGCAACCGCCGGTGGCCGATATAAGATGCCGTCGCACGTTCTCCAGGCCCTCGGCGGTCATGCGGCAGGGGCTCTGCCCACATATCGCATTTTCCATGAGCCTGGCGGCAAACCGGGGGCCGAATACCAGCGTTAACTGCCATTCCCACCGTTTCATGATAGTGCTCGCGTCGCTCGCCGGGACCAGTGTTTTCTCGGTCGGACAGAAGCGGTCTGCAGACATCCGACGCTGCAGGTCCCGGGCTGCCGTGACCGCAGACACATCTTCAGGCATGTGAGTAACGGCATAGAGATCGTCGTAAACCTGGCCGGCAATGAGCAGCCTGCGGTCGCCTTCTTCGGTATGAAGCACGTCGATGCCCAGCTCTCTGCAGTCGCTGACCATCTGTAGGACCCGTTTGTCCGGAGGATAGCAGTCCTCCCCGGAGATCAGGTGTAGTAACGTCAGCTTTGTCTGCGATTCCCCCAGGTAGCTTTCCAGAGCCCGAAATAGTTGTCTTGTGTCTCTCCGGTCCATCCGGGTTTTACTTATTTTCAGCAAAGTATAAATAAGTGTGTGACACTTAATTACATTTTGAAGTAAATTAGTCGGGTATTGGTATGAACAGCCTTTCCAGAGAGTTACTGCTGTCGGTAGACGACGATGCCATCCGAAAAACCGTGAAGAGCGATGAGCATCATGAAGATGACCATGAAAATGAAAACGAGAAAGAGAAAGAGAATGATGAGCTGTCTGTGAGAAGGCTGCTTGCCGTCGATGACCAGATTGGCGCGGTGCCTGTTGAGTCCTCTGTTGGCAAAGGTGAAGTAAACAGTGCGGTGCCGACAGAGACGGTAGCGCCTCTACAAAATTCGGGTACTGAAGTGATCAGAAGCTATCCGGTAGGCTCGCTATGTAACGCCCAGGTGCTCTGGGACCGGGCGGCGGGACAGTACAGGTATGAATTGATCGAGCCCCGGCTAGCGGAAGATGAGAAGAAAGCGTATGAGAGGATCGTCGGGGAATTGAGGAAAAAGCCCCGGTCAGATCTGGCGACGATGCGGCGGATCGGCGGCAGAGAGCGCATTCTTCAGAAGTTCGATCGGCTTTGCGCCGGGCACGGAATAAAAGGCGAATCCCGGGATAGGCTATTGTACTTTATCGAGCGGGATTTCTGGGGATATAAAAAGATCCATTCGCTGCTGCAGGATAAAAACGTCGAGGACATCAGCTGCAACGGTTATTTCCAGCCCGTCTACGTGTATCTCCCGGGGTTTGAGTCCATCATCACGAATGTCACGTTCACGTCTGAAGAAGAGCTGGATGATTTTGTCATGTACCTGGTGCAACGAGGGGGAAAATCAATCAGCGCCGCCCGCCCGATCCAGGATGTCGCGCTTCCGGACGGATCACGTCTCAACGCTACGCTATACCGGGAAATCAGCTCCAGGGGGACCACCTTTTCGATCAGGCTCGCGAACAGGGCGCGAAGCGCTGCCGAGTTGCTCCGCTATGGCACGTTTTCACCCGAAGCGCTGGCGTTCCTCTGGCTGGCCATGGAGAACCGGTGCAGCACTGCCTTCATAGGAGGGACAGCCTCGGGTAAGACGGCTGCCTTAAATGCCGTCGCCGCCTTCATCGTGGACCGCAACAAAGTGGTCACAATCGAGGACACCAGAGAAGTGCGCCTGTCGAGCAGGAACTGGACAGCGCTGGTCGTCAGAGAAACCGGAGAGTCCCCTATCACCGAGTTCGATCTGCTGGTCACTGCATTCCGGCAGCGACCGGAATACGTGATTGTCGGAGAAGTGCGGACACCGGAAGGAGCGAGGACGGCGGTCCATGGCATTAACTCGGGGCATACCGTCTCCCTGACCTTTCATGCAGACAGCGCCCGCGGCTTCTTCAACCGGCTCACCCACGAGCCGTTCAACATTTCACCCTACGCAGCGGCAAGCCTGTCGCTGTGCGTCTCCCTGTCCATGGTTGTCCTGCCCGCTGGAGGAGCGGAAACCAGGGTCAGGCGGTGCAGGGAGATCGCCGAAGTATCGGGCGTCGTAGACAACAAGCTGCAGATCAGCACCATCTTCGAGTGGGACCCGCTAAGCGACTCGATTCGGATGAAGCCGGCGAGATCAGCCGTCCTGGAGAAAATCCGCGAGTACAGGGGATGGACAGAGGAGCAGCTAATCACGGAAATTTCGGAGCGAGCAGCCGTTTTACAATGGCTGGCCCGCAACTCGATCTCCGGGGACGATGCGGTGAGGAAGGTGGCTGAGGCGTTTCGAAGGAACCGCCACAAGCTGCTCGACCACATAGCGGCTCACCCCAGAGCCGGAGGGAGTGATGATGCCGATCGCATACCCTGAGATCGGCTTTGTCAGGCGTGCCTCCGGTCGCCTCTCCGGCTCACGATGGATAGCCCGGCATTCGACGACCTATGAGAAATGCCGGCTTGATCCGGATTTTAGCGAATTCGTCTACAATACCTGCATCTATGCCCTTGCCGTAGCCGCGATAATACTGGTGGCCGGGACGGCTATCGCCGTACTGGCCAGCGCCAGAGGAATCCAGTACTGGGGAACGTATACTCCGTTGTATACAATTGCTGTGGCCATAGCCGCAATGCCCGTCATATTTTACGGCCGGTTATGGTCCGTTACATCTCTGAAGGATTACAGAGGCGCCCTGGTAGACTCCTCGATGGTGTACGCCGTCGGCCTTATGCTCGCGATGGCAAGCTTTAACGTGCCGGTGAAGCGGATTTTCCTGAACCTCTCCAACCTTTCCGAGGTCTATGGTAAGGAACTGTCGCTGGAAGCGACCTACGTGCTGTCTCTCGTCGAAGAGGACGGAATGGACGTGCTGTCTGCCATGCGAAAAGCGCAGGCATCTTCACCGTCCCTGCTCTGGCAGGAGCTGCTGATCGGCATCACCGCCGTATACAGCAGCGGCGGTAAGCTGAAAGATTACCTGGACGGCCGTTACAGGATGCTCAGCGAGAAGAAGATGATAGATGTCCGGCGGTATAACGAAACGGTACAGGGAATGGCATCAGTGTACCTGTCGGCGATTGGCATAGCCTCCATCTTCGTCGCGATCCTGAACCTGGTGTTCAACATGACAGGGATGGCATCGGGGAATACCCTGGTGTGGATCGACGCGGCAGTCATCGTGCCCCTGGGCAGCTTTACCATTGCGAGATTGTTAAAAGCAGCCTCCCCGGAGGTGTAAAATGGCTTTACCTGAAGGCTATGGATCCGAGGAGATCAGCCCGGTGATCAAGTCGGCAGGGATGCCGAGGATTATCCTGGCAGCGTTCATATTAGGCGCTACGGTGGCCATGGCGGCCTCATTGTTAGGAGAGCCGGCCGACATAGTAGCCTATGTGTTCATCATACTGGTCATGGTACCTGCAGCGATTGCTTTCGGGGTCATAGGCTCGTATGACAGTGAAGTGAATTCGAGGGCACCCGAACTGTTCTACGATCTGTCCGAGTACATCAGCGCAGGCGGCTCATTTTCAAGGGCGGTCAGGCGGGCCTCCGAGGGGTCGTACGGAGTCATGTCTGACGAGATGTGCAGAGTGCGCTCGGATATTGAAGATGAAGGGCTGGACATTGCAGCAGCCCTGATAGGGATGGCAGGACGGGTGAATAACGCATATGTCAGCCGATCAGTTGCGGTAATATGTGAAGCCCTGACCTCCAGCCCCGATGTGGAAGGAATCTTAAAGATGGCAGCAGCGGAAGGTCGGCTGTCACTGTCACTTTTTAAAGAGCGCCGTTCCGGCATTCTGCCTGCTGTCGCAGTCATGTACCTGACCACGATCATCCTGCTGCTGGTGGTTTCGCTCTGCATCACCTCACTGGTCCCGATGTCCCAGGAGCTAAAAACGTTGACAGGCGGCGAAGGCATGGCAAGCGAAGGACCCCGGGAGTACGCGCTTCCGTACTATTTCCTCTCGGTATCGGTGGCGGTCTGTTCCGGCCTCACCATCGGAGTGATGAGAGACTGCTCGGCCTATGGCGGACTCAAAGACGCAGCCCTGCTGGTAACGCTGGTCTTCGTGGTATTCGAAACGGTCGTATTCCCGGGCTATAACCTCATGGGAGTGCTGGTACCGTGAAGGACGATGCAGTATCAGAACTGCTGGGCTATGCCATGCTTGCCGGCGTGGTCATCGTCGCAACAATTGGCATATCCACCGGAGCCGGCGACCTCATCTCGTCATCCGTGCGGCACGCGGAGATCTCGGAAGCGGCCCACTCAGTCAGTACATTAGCCCACATCGCCGCTCAGTCGATCGCCAGAGACAACCAGTACCCTGAAGCTCTGGAGATGTTGATACCACCGGACTATGATCTCGTGATGCTGGACAAAGCAGATGACTGGCGGACACTCAAGATCGAAGCCGACGGCAGCGAACTGGGCATCTTCCGCACTGGAAGCATTAGCATTAGATCCGCGTTCAGGTCCGCCACATATGAGGCAGGAGGCGTCTTTGTAGACGGCCCGGACGGTGGCCGGATGGAAGAAAAGCCAGCCATATTCGTCGCGGGTAAGCCGGGTGGAACAATGTCGCTATACATCACCGTCCCGTGCCTGTCCACCGATACTACCCTGGTACCCCCAGGCCGCCACACCACGTTAGCCCTTCGGTGCAAATCCTTGCAGGACTACAAATGGCCGTTGTCACCGGGTGCGCGAGTCTCGGTCGAAATCAGGACATCCAGCCCGGACGGCTGGAAGCAGGTGCTGGAAAGCCAAGGGTTTACCGTGGCGATGAGCGACGATACGGTGAGAGCGACAAGAGGAGGGATCGATGATGTTTACCTTACGGCAGCAGAGCTGCACATCGGACTTGCAGGATAGCGGCATAGCTACGATGGCAGAGTATATCCTGCTGCTGATCGTGTCCATGGTCATCTTTCTATCCCTTCTGGCCGCATTTAACGCGGCAGGGGCAACGGCCAGTCATGATGCCTCCGCTATCGCAGCTGAAAACGTGGCTTCAACGGTAAGCACGATCGTGTCCGAAGCCGTCGGAGACGGTACTGTCTCCACATCTATGCCACTGGATTTGCCCGATGATATCTGCGGCAAAGCTTATTTGATCTATCCGGCCCCCGACGGCAGGCATATCATCGTCAGGGTAAACCACCCGACCGACTGGAGGGACTATAGATCACCGCTGACCCTCCGGAAAGAAGGCATCATCATCGACGGATTCATCGTGAGCGGGCCAGGCGACCGATCGATAGAGTTTGACGTAGAAACGAGGACGGTGAAGATATCGTGAAAGAGGACTCGGGAGGCGTGTTCAGCCTCGACCTGCTGGTCGCCTTGGGCTTGCTGATCGCCATCCTCATGCCGGCAGTCCTTCTTTCGATGGGCACCATGTCCTGGCAGTATACGTATCATTATTCCCGGGACTTGCAGCCTCTGGCTGACCGTATCGGGGACACGATGATCAAAAGCCCCGGATCACCTGCCGGATGGCATACGACTCCGGATATGGCCCGGGGAACACTGATCATAGGCTTATCGGACGGACCGCCTTGCATCATTTCATCGGAGAAAGTATATTCCCTGAGCTTCTTCAACGCCCCCGAACTTCGCCGGCACCTGGCGCTGGACGATTCGGAAAATACCTACGGCATCAGGATCGAGGTTTCGGCGGATGACGGATCGATCTCCCTGGCGTCAGGCTACATTGTGGACGATGGAACGATGGACGTAGCGAAGGCGATCCGGCTGGTGACCATCCGGCAGCCTGACGGGGTAGAGAGGAACGGGAAACTCATTGTACTACTATGGAGGGAGCGAACTGGCACCCGGGCGGCAGACATCTACACCTGACACAGGCGCAATATATACCGCCGAGGCCGCCGTCGCAGCCATCCTGCTTATATCCACGCTGGCTGCGATCATGTATGTACAGCCGGGAAACCCCGGTCAGAGCACGGAAGATTTACGCACCATCTCGTCAGACTTGCTTAACATACTGGAGTACAGGAGTAACTTGCCCGCCCACCCCAGCCTCGCCCACGTGATCAGCTCGCAGGCCGACTGGGGGGCTAAAGCTCCGGTGCTCGAGGCGGATATCAGGTCGGTGCTGCCACCCGGGACAAGGTTTTATATGACTACCCCGGTCGGCAGTATCGGAGATGTGCCCCCCGATTACGCACAGAAATACGTCCGGCCGTTCGAGGCGTTCATGACAGAGACAAACACTATCGTTGAGTGCAAGCTGACCATATGGAGAGGATAACACGGAAGACCACGGCCAGATGATCCTTCTGACAGCCATCGTCGCCTGTCTGTTCCTCATATTTATCACCATCTGCCTGAACAGCGTCAGCGAATCATCGGCGCTGCCCGAAAATCACCTTTCCAGAGACGAACTGGATAACGTGCTCTGGGCCCAGGAGGCGAGCCTGAGATGGTCGGCAGCGGCAACGAACGGCTATTCGTGGAACCGGCGATATGAAGCGGTAAGCGATTACAGGTCAGCGACAGCCCCTGCCATGGAAAGCCTTGAAAAGGAACTGCGGCAGCGAGGGATTGCCTACGTATTTACGTATAATGATTCGGCTGCCCGAGAACATATCGCGGAGAACCCCGGCGGTGATGCGGAAAGTGTCGGAGGCATCATAGTAATACGAGAAGATGGCGATGCGAAAATCGTTGGCTGTGGCTATGACGTCATGCTATTCGACGAGTCAGTGCGATTTAAGGTTACCAGGCTTTTTGCCTGGTAGTCAGCACTCGTACCGCTGCAGGTGATCCCAGCCGGATTCTACAAAGAACATTGGCTTGTTGAAAAGACGCTGATGTAACGACAGATAGTCCTCCAGCACCTGGAGCACCTCATCCCTCGGGACGAAGTAGATCATGTGATCCATCCGCTCGGTGATTCTGTCGATATCCTCGAAGAGAGAACCCATATCGTTGACGACGATAAAGTCATTGTCCACCATTTTCTCCATGGACTTACAGAGTTGCTCAGTACGATCGAGAAGCCGGTACTGAAGGCTGTTGTACTCCCCGAGGTTCTTATAAAAATCCTCGATGCTCTGCAACTTCCCCTCGTCCACGATGGACTTGCCGGCATCGATATAATCGGCCGATATGTCGCCTTTCGATAGATCTACGTCTGGGAAGTCGACTTTAATTCGCCTGTCGTTTTTCATAGTATCCCTTAGAAAGACAGAATGATAAAAGTATATATCTTTTCTCTCATAATAGGTGTTTATTAAGGTTTATAGACATGGAGAGCAAGCGGTTTTAAAATTTGAGCGAAATTTACAGCTATTTTCGTTTACAAGTCGATAATAAGTACCAAAAGTCGATATAACAGCGTTTAAACATATACTTTCGGCTCTCGACGATGATCCGCCATGAAGATCCAAACCCGGGCTTATCAGGTTTAACTGACAGGCTGATGTCCGACCCGTCTGCCGTTCATGATTAACCGCCAGTAACCAGAAATCTATATATACATGCTGTAGATATTCTATTTCTTCAGTAGGAAGCATGCTTCCTACCGTTTAACGAATTGCATGTTATTGGTGGAGGAATAAAACTGGCTTCTGACAATAAGATCAAGGCAGTATTCGACCTGATCAAGAAAGAAAAGGTCAAGTACGTTGACTACAAGTTCATCGACGTCCCCGGCATCTGGCAGCACAAGACTCACCCCATCGCCGAGCTGGACGAAAGCATTTTCACCCAGGGTAGTGGCTTCGACGGATCGAGCATTCGCGGCTTCAAGGGCATCGAAGAGAGCGACATGCTGGCCGTTCCCGACCCAGAGACCGCGTTCATCGACCCGTTCATCAAGGAGAAGACCATCTCCCTCACCTGCGACATCAAAGAGCCGGGTGAGATGAAGAACTTCGAAAGCGACCCCAGGTTCATCGCCCGTAAGGCTGAGCAGTACCTGATTGACAGCGGCATCGCCGACACCAGCTTCTGGGGCCCTGAGCTCGAGTTCTTCGTGTTCGACAGCGTCACCTACGACGTCATGACTCCGTACAAGGGTACAGGCTACTCGGTTGACTCTAACGAGGGTATCTGGAACGCTAACAAGTGCGACTGCAACGAGCCGAACCTCGGCCACAGGGTCAGGTTCAAGGAAGGTTACTTCCCCGTCGCCCCGACAGACACGCAGATCGATCTGAGGAATGAGATGTGCAACGTCATGAACGACGTCGGCATCCAGATCGAGCTTCACCACCACGAAGTCGCCACCGCAGGCCAGGCCGAGATCGATATGAGGTTCGACAAGCTGGTCACCATGGCAGACAAGGTCATGAAGTACAAGTACGTCGTCAAGAACGTCGCAGCCAGGAATGGCAAGACCGCAACCTTCATGCCGAAGCCATTATTCGGAGACAACGGCAGCGGCATGCACGTGCACCAGAGCCTGTGGAAGGGTGGCAAGCCCTTGTTCCACGACAAAGGCGGCTATGCCCAGCTCAGCCAGACCGCGCTGTACTACATCGGCGGCCTGCTGACTCACGCACCAGCCCTGCTCGGCCTCTGCAGCCCCAGCACCAACTCATACAAGAGACTCGTGCCCGGCTACGAAGCACCCGTAAACCTCGTGTTCTCCAGCAGAAACAGGAGCGCCGCGATTCGTATCCCGATGTACTCGGACAACCCGAAGACCAAGAGGATCGAGTTCAGGCCACCCGACTGCACCAGCAACCCGTACCTTGCCTTCTCGGCCATGCTCATGGCAGGTATCGATGGTATCAAGAACAAGATCGACCCGACCAAGGCCGGCTTCGGTCCCCTCAACAAGAACATATACCATCTGTCCGATGTGGAGAAGGCAAAGATCAAGTCCGTCCCGGGCTCGCTCGAAGAGTCTTTGAAGGCACTCGAAAACGACCACAAGTTCCTCACACAGGGCAAGGTCTTCAGCGAGGCATTCATCGAGAACTGGATTGACTACAAGCGCACGAATGAGGTCAACCCTGTACGGATCAGGCCTCACCCGTACGAAATGTACCTGTACTACGACGCCTAAGCGTCGTCCGACGCTTAAGTGTCGTCCAACAATTAGACGTCGTTAATGGTATAGGCTATCACCTCCACTTTTTTATTTTTCCTTTTCTTGCAAAGTCATTCGAATTGTGTTGGACACCAGATCGATGGCATTTTGAGTTGCCGACGTATGGGCAAGCGGGTTAAGCATTTCGAAGTCGTGTATGATCCCGAGGCATCGAACAGCTTTCACTTTCACACCGGCATCGATCAGCTTGTGTGCGTAAGCTTCACCTTCATCCCGCAGTACGTCGAACTCGTCTGTGATGACGAGCGCCGGAGGCAAGCCGGCCAGCTGATCGGCTGTCGCCTGCAGCGGCGAAGCCAGGGGCTGTTTCCTCGCAGCCTTGTCAGGCAGGTAATTATCCCAGAACCACTTCATGGCTTCCCGGGTCAGCCAGTAACCGTTGGCGTATTGCCGATAGGAAGCAGTGTCAAAGTTTGCGTCTGTCACAGGATAAGAGAGCACCTGCAGGCTAATCTTCGGCCCTTTTCGCTGCTTGGCCATCATGGTGACGGCAGTAGCCATGTTTCCTCCGACACTGTCGCCGACAAGAGCTATACGTGTGGAGTCGATCTTGTGCCGGTCGCCGCTTTCTGCAACGTATTCCAGCGCACGATAGCACTCCTCGATGGCGACCGGGTAACGAGCCTCGGGCGACCGAGAGTAGTCGACAAAGACTACTGCTGAATTGGATCTTACCGAGATCTCACGTATCAGTCGATCAAAAATGTTCTTATCGCCGAGGACCCAACCGCCGCCATGACAGTAGACGACTGCAGGCAAGTTTTCGGCACTGCCCTGAGGCCGGACGATACGGAGAGATACCTGCCCCTTAGGTCCGCCCAGGATGCTCAGGTCTTCGATGTCTGCAGGAAGCACCGGCGTGCTGACATGCTGAACCTTGGCCAGTGCTGCCCGGGCGTCCGCGATTGACATCTGGTATATCTGAGGTCCGCCTGCCGAGTTGATCTTTTCCAGGAATTTTTTTGCCACGGGCTCGATGCCTCGTGGTGGTGAAATTACCGTCTCGCTGCTCAATGACCTGTCCCCCATTCTGATATGCTGAATGTTGTCAGATCAAAATTGAGCAGGGCTGATGATATACAGTTCTGCAATAATATACGTCAATAAAAGAAGAATGAAAGAGCTCAAGCTCTTTCAATTAGTGACAGCCGCTGCAGCCAGAGCCGCAAGCCTGGTTGGGGTTCTTGACGACAAAGCCAGAGCCGTACGGCGTCTCGATGTAGTCGAGCTGGAACTCCTTGAGCTCCTCTGCCAGTTCCTTGCTGTAGACAAGGTTGATGCCGTTGGAGTCTGCCGTGAGGTCATCCTCGGTCTTGTTCAGGTCGAGCGCGGGAGCGTACTGGGGGCCAGAGCAGCCTGCACCGGCGAAGTAGATCCTGATCATGTGGTCAGCCTTATTCTCTTTTGCTAACAGCGTCTTCAGCTCAGTTGCTGCTTTATCGGTTACAGTCACCAAGATATATCACCTGTATTTTGCTGATCATAATTTTTATATTAGGTACAAATAGCTTGTGGCAGATAAGAGGGATTGACTAATGACATCGGGAAAGATGTAAGAGGCAATATCTGCCTCGTTTTATCGTTTTCCAAACTAAATCGCCTGCCTGTGTCATCAATTGCCTTGTGAGACATGGCGTAGCCTGCCAATGATATAGTCGCATATTATTTAAAATTTACATAGATATATAATTCCTGGCAAAGAATGATACGCGAGTAGAGATGGCGCCCATGTACACTTTTCCGACAGGTATGTCTCGTAAGGACCCGGCTTTCCGCCGCATCGAAAAGATCATCGAAGGTTTCCGGGGCTACGACACTGTCGAGGATCTGAAGGCTGCGGACAGCCAGGTCCGAAGCCAGCTGGCCAGGCAGATGAAAAATACGAGAGCTGAAGCCGATAATGCTCGAAAAATTATTGAAAAGCGATTACTCCTGTCAGTGATACTGGACTTTAGTGACATGATCTCCCACATTGAAAAAGCGCTGATAAGACTATCACGCCCACCAGGTCAGATAATTACAGAGTGCCGAAAATACACGCCCGAAGAAGATACGATAGGTAAGATATACACTTTGGACTTCCAGGTACTCTCCGACGCAGAAAGCGCCTACAGCCTAATGCAGGAATTCCAGCGCATGGAGCAAGAAGACCTGATCCGCTCCAACATACTGAAAATAATAATGGCAACCAGGGATATCGTGGCGAGGCTCGATGAGAAGGACCGGCTCATCAATTGCATGATTAAGACCTGAAGTACGCAGGCTTGGTGTCTGCTGTAAAAAAAGATGGGTTTTTATGCCAGGTTATGCGGTCACGCCGTGCGCAACCGAGGAGATATCATCCCGTATAACCTGCTTGAGGTCGACCAGGATAAGCAGACGGTTATCAAGCTTTCCGACACCCTGGATATATTCAGAGCTTATGGCGCTGGACAGGGCTTCCGGAAGCGGTACGATCTGGCTGGTCGAGAGGTTCTTGACCTCGGTGACCGAGTCGACGATGACACCGACCACGTTCTTGTTGACCTCCATGATCATGATCCGTGCGCTTGAGTCCATGGCCTTGCCATCCAGGCCCAGCCGGGACCTCAGATTCATAACGGTAGTGACCTGGCCCCTCAGGTTGATCACGCCATCCACGTATCTCGGCGAACCCGGTATTCTGGTGATCTCTCCAACCCGGATGATCTCGCGAACCTGGGCGATGTCTACTCCGAACTCTTCGGTGCCCAGCTTGAAAATGACAAGTTGCATCTCGTCGTTAATAGTAGTTTCTTCAGCCATAACTATGCCCCTGCTGGCGTTCAGTGTAAAAATCAGAGCCTGATAATAAATAGATATTGTATTAAGATTGTAATTACAGATCGGCAGCCAGAAGGCTGCATGTGAGAAATATTCACCACTGAAAAAAGATCGCTTCGGGACTGCCGCGGCAGCATTTATTCTGTAGACGCAGCCGGCCGGTACCCGAGTGCCCGTAGTTCGACCTTGAACGACTCCGACCGAAGTATTTCCATAAAAGCCTTTACTGCCAGCTTGTCCACGACTTCTTTTCGGATGACAAAGTCGTATTCCTCGTCTCGCAGTGGTATGAACCCTAGCCCGTTCTGGTCGGCAACTGTTTTTATCCCAACTCCGGCATCGGCTTTGCCGGCGATGATCGCGGCAGCTATGGCACTGTGGGTCTTCGCTTCCACATCATAACCCTTGACGGACTCAATCAGTGCCTCTAGCGCCATACCCTTCTCGGTAGCGAGTTTCCGGAGCGCCATATCGAACAGCGTCCGTGTCCCGGATCCTTTGGTCCGGTTTACAATCCGCTTGCCCGGCAGATCGGCGATTCCCCCGATGTTCAGCGGGTTGCCTCTGGCCACGATGATACCCTGTTCCCGGATGTAGCCTTTGACCAGGACGGCGCCTTCGATCCCCAGCGCCTTTAAAAAGGGCTCGTTGTAAACGCCGGACTCGTCCAGCAGATGCACCCCGGCCACGTCGGCCACGCCTTTGCGGATGGAGCGGAAGCCGCCCATGGAACCGACGTTGATCGATCTGACGGTAAAGCCGCGCTGGCTCATCTGCTCGGTAATGACGTCAATGCCGAGGCAGTGACTGCCAATGATCAGCAGATCCGGGAAATTGATCGAAGAGGAAAAGAGCCTGACTTCTACAGCAGCACCTTCTGCGATAACGTGGACATCTTCGCCAATCTCCACGTAGCCGTCTGCGTCTCGCAGCGATGTCACAGCCCCGGAGCCCTTTTCTATGGGATATGCTGCCAGGCCCTCTGCGGTGCGAGTCAGACCCACGGGCTGGAGCACTTCCCGGCCGGCTTCAGACTGGAGTGCGAGAGCCATCTTCGCCTGGACTGTGGACCGTTCCGGTTCCCGGTAGCCACTCATGTGCCGGATCAGCGGGGCAGCCACTTCGTTGAAGATGGTGAGCGCAGACGACGGATATCCTGGTAAGCCAATAAACGGCTTTCCGTTTGCCTCGCCGATAATGGTTGGCTTGCCGGGCTTGATCTTGATCCCGTGGACCAGGACTTTACCCACGCCACCCACGGTAGAGAACATCATGTCCGAAGCCCCGGCGGAGGTGCTGCCCGAGGTCAGCACCACGTCTGCCTGGGCGGCAGCATCCAGCAGCGCCTTGCTGAACTCCTCAGACACGTCCCGGACAATGCCATAATAGAAGGACTCACCGCCGTTCTCCAGGACTCCGGCTCCGACCGCATAGGCGTTGACATCGTAGATCTGCCCGGGCTTTAAAGGCGCTCCGGAGGGAACGATCTCATTGCCGGTGGAGATAATGGCGACCCGGGGCTTGCGATATACAGGTACTTCTTTCAAGCCTACGGCGGCGAGCACACTAATCTCACGCGACGTAAGCGCCGTGCCCTTTCGGAGTACAAGCTCGCCCTGCATGACGTCGGCTCCGGCATGCATCACGTTCTCGCCCGGGGAGACAGGTTTTCGCAGGTGGACTGTGCTGTTTTCAGTATCGGTCTGCTCTACCATGACCACGGCGTTAGCCCCTTCGGGCATCATGGCACCGGTGGCGATCTCGACCGATGAGCCGGACTCGACCTTGGTGGCAGGTATGTCCCCTGCATGAATGATTCCTGCGATGTGCAACGATCGTGGAGTTGTTTCATCCGCACCCCAGGTATCCCGGGCTTTGACTGCGAAGCCGTCCATGGAGGCCCGGTCGAATCCCGGGACATCCACTTTTGACAGGATATTTCGGGCCAAAGTACGGCCATAGCATGACGCCAGCGGTACCTGCTCTTCTTCCCGCCGGTAAAAGGGAAGCAGCGCCTTGCGGGCGTCTTCCAGCGACACCAGGGTGCGAAATTCTTTTCTACTCAAGGTAAACGACCTCCACGGTTTCTCCGGCATCATAGCCTTCCCGGTCCTCAGGCACGATCACATAACCGTCTGCCTGTGAGACAGAGCTAAGAATCCCGGCGCCTTTGGTGCGGAGCGGGGTGGCTTTGCCATCTTCGATGGAGACGCGGGTATAAGTGCGATAGCCTGCGTCTGACGGGACTTTCCTCGTAAGTACAGCCCGCTCTGACCGGTACTTTGCAGCCGGTAGGCCACTGAGCCGTTTGACTGCCGGGTCGACGAAGACCATTGAGTCAATGGCACATGCCGCAGGGTATCCGGGCAGACAGACCACGGGTGTTCTTTTTCCGGCCACATCTACGTACCCCAGCGCCACCGGGCGGCCTGGCTTGATGGCCACACCATGAACCAGCACAGTACCGATAGAAGAAACCACCTCCGGGAGCAGGTCCCGCTTGCCGACCGAGCTGCCACCGGTCGTGACGATCAAATCGTAGGCGGAAGCCTCCATCAACGCAGCCTTGATTTTATCCCGGTCGTCGATGACGATATCGTGTACCGTAGGGATGCCGCCATAACGCTGGATATAGAGATAGTTCATTACTCCGTTACTCTCGTTCATCTCGCCGGGCCTGGGCTCGATTCCCCGGGGCACGATCTCTTCACCGGTGGGAATTATCATGACCCTGGGCCGTTTGTAGACCCGGACTTCGGTCAGGCCCATGGAAGCCAGTAAACCTGCATCAGACGGTTTGAGCTGCCGGCCTTCATGGAAGACCACATCTCCCCGGCGGACGTCTTCTCCCCGCAGACCGACGTTCTGCCCGGGAGACACCTGTCCAAGTACCTCTACCATGCTACCGGACGGCTCGGTGTTCTCCACCATGACCACGGCGTCAGCTCCGAATGGCATCGAGCTACCCGTGTGTACCTGCAGGCACTCGCCGGGGCAGATCTTTTCGCCTGCCACCAGCTTCAGCATGATGCCCGCATCTCTGCTGCCCCCGAAAGTGTCCTCTGCCCGGACAGCGTAACCGTCCATCGCACTCCGGTCGTAGTGAGGCACGTCCCGGGGTGAAGTGATGTCAACGGCAAGCACCCGGGTATCGCAGGCCTCAAGCCTAACCGATTCGACATCGGACAGACGCAGGAAAGAGTTCAGGAACACTTCCAGGGCTTTTTCGATGCTGGTCTTGGTCGGGAAGCCCGATTTTAAAGGCATAAATAAGTAAATGGATTTGATAACCTTAAACGTTGCGGGTTTCATGAATCAGGCAGCAGTCCCCCGAATACGACGCGTATAAATACAAGCGAATCCTAGGATAGACTGGTGAATCATGTGAAGGTCGAAATAAGTGTTGACGGTAAGAAGGTCCCCATGAACAAGTTCGTACAGAAAATCGTGGGCTCCACCATCAAGGGTATGATTGAGACCCTCGACGACGTGGGCGCATGGAAGAAGCTCGAGATCAAGATCGAGTCGGATGAGTAAATTTTTTTCGTTTTTAAGTAAATTGCCGATCTGTCCAAGTTTTTTGGATGTAAATCGATGTAAATTAATCTGATTACGTTAAGTATATCTAATTAGCTGTAGCACTTTCAAACAGGCAATACCGCATAAATACCTGCTTAGGTAAATTCCCCCATACAAGAACCTGTAATCCATAGGTTCTTATCGTATCACAGATGCCCGGCCTTCCAAAAATGCCAAAGTTTATGTGGCCGGGCTTCGCATGTTCCATATCTTATTGTCGGTGGGTAATGTCGACTAATTATATTGTAGATGGCTTTTTTCAAGCCATTAGCATGATCGTGAGCCTGAACCCTGAGGTCCTCAGTGTTACGGTGTTATCGCTACAGGTCTCGGGCATCGCTACGCTGTTAGCAGCCGCAGTAGGGATACCTGCAGGGGTCCTCATCGGCCTGTACGAGTTCCCCGGGAAGCGCCTTTTGCGGAACCTCATCAACACACTCATGGGGCTGCCTCCCGTGGTGGTAGGCCTGATCATATTTCTGGCTGTGTCCAGAGCGGGGCCACTGGGCACTTATGGCATACTGTTTACTCCGACAGCCATGATCATCGCCCAGTTCGTGCTTGTCACGCCAATCATCGCAGGCTTGAGCATTTCGGCCACTCGGGAGGTTGACCGCTCCGTGATTGAGACGGCCGTGTCGCTCGGCGCCCGGAAGGTTGAAACCATGGTCGTGGTGCTGTTTGAAGCCCGGCAGGCGCTTGTCACAGCCGTGATCGCTGGCTTCGGCAGGGCGATTGCCGAAGTGGGCGCGGTGATGATTGTCGGTGGAGACATCAGGTGGGCGACCAGAGTGCTGACTACCTCGATCGTGCTTCAGACCCGCATCGGAGATTACGCCATGGCGATCGCCCTCGGGCTCATCCTGTTGTTGCTATCCTTTACCATTAATCTGATCGTCAACATGTTACAGAGGGATAAACGATGAGTAGCCTCTCTCTCAGAAATATCACCAGACGCGTAGGAAACCATGCCATCCTGAAGGATGTATCCCTCGACGTGGGAGACGGGGAGATTATGGCGGTCCTCGGCCCGAGCGGGTCGGGTAAAACCACGATGTTGAGAATCATCAACATGCTTGACCGGCCGGACAACGGCCAGGTCTTCATCGATGGCCGGGACATCTGGTCAGGACCCAGGCTGGAAACTCAGCGATCGATGGCGATGGTGTTTCAAAAGCCGATCGCCTTTTCATTAACCGTTTTTGACAACGTGGCCTATGGGCTGCGCTTACGTAGATTAGACAGAACTGAAATCGATACCAGGGTAAATGAAGCGTTAAAACTGCTGGATATGACAGGCAAAGAGCGCCAGTACGCTCGCAGCCTCTCCGGAGGAGAAACTCAGCGGCTTGCCTTTGCCAGGGCTTTCGTGCTCAGGCCCCAGCTGTTGCTGCTCGACGAGCCGACCGCAAACCTGGACCCGGCCAACGTGGCGATCATGGAACGGGCCATCCGAGACATCAACGAAAAATATAGAACAACGATCATACTTGTCACCCACAGCGTATACCAGGCACGGCGATTGTCTTCCACGGCGGCATTCATGATGGATGGCGAAGTCATCGAGGCGGGAAAGGAGCTCATCGAAAAGCCTGTCGATCCGAGGACACGGATGTTCATAAACGGAGATCTGGTATACTAACCAGCTTGAACAGCTCGTCCAGCGGCAGGTGATGCCGTGCATCATCAAGCTGCTTACGGTGCTCTTCGCAGAAGTCATCCGGGGGCGGCGCGGTATAATTCAGCTTGTGCACCCGGAGTAGAGACCCGACCATGACACAGCTCTGGTTATCATCGTGCTCCAGCCCGAGCAAGTGCCCGGTTTCGTGTACCAGCACAGTCTTTTCCTCCCCCTCGTCCCGGATATTGTTTTTGAAGATCATGAAAGAGTCGCCGCGGAAGCATACTCCCCCCACCCGGTTACCTTTATCAATCCTGGGCTCCGGGGCAGAAGCGTTCACGTAAAAAACATAGATCACGGCATCTCCGCCGATCGGTTCGGTACGTGCGAAGGCATGTTCACTAATCATCCGGCTTCCGAACTCACATACATTGCTCGCCTGGACAGAGGATGGAACCTCATCGGGTTCGATATCCGGGTACTTACTGATAATGACCTCTTTAGCAGTATAGTTCCCGAGCACCGACTCAAGGTGAAGCAACGCGGCATCGGAAGGCATAGCGGATTGCTCATAATGCACTTCCACGACGATACGGTGGTAAGGAGATGGCTCGAATAAGTACAGCGGCGCATATCCGCCCACTCTGCCAGCCATGCTATCGTGAATATCTCCGGGAACAACAAAGGCTGCGACCAGGAATAAAACCAGGCATAAGCATACGGCGGCTATCAGTATTACTGGCAAAATGCGGCTCCACCCGGGCATAGGTCATAGATAGACTGCTGTCGGTTATAACGTTTGGCATCTGATCGATGCCACGGTACTTCCAGCAGATGCGGAAGGAAGATCTTACTTACTAAATTCTAATTTATTATTTGAAATCCACCCAAATGAAATTAAGGAAAGCTTTATATCAGATTGTTACTTAAGTATTCATAACTGGATGACAATCGTCCAAAAATACGGGGGTATACTGGCGATGAAAGACTTACAAGTACCATATGATCATATTACTCTTGATGAAATTAAATGCGCCTGCGGAGAGGATCAATGGCAGGCAACGGATATTCAGTCGCCCAGACAACCCATCGATTCTGAGTTTTTGGACGCAGTCTGCAATGGTGTCATCATCGTAGGCGAGGACCTGAAGATCTTATCCCAGAACTATATATCAAAAATAAATATGGGTGACCTGCGAGGACAGACTTGCTTTAAGGTGCTCGAAAACCGAGACTCACCTTGCGAGAACTGCCCCAGGACAGCCGGTACGCCGGGCGATTTTGAATCATCCATGAGGTGCGCCGGTAAAACGTGCAGCCTGTACGAAGCTCGCATATATTCCCTCGAAGACGGGACGGTCGCTGAGGTTTACCCGGATATGATCGACCGAGAAGTACTGCTGCAAAATTTCCACACGTACAGCGAAGAGCTGCAGTTGCTCCAAGAAGTGGTCGAGAATATCCACAACGCCCTCAGAGACGACGAAACGGTCAACTGAGCCGGATTACATTTTTCCGATTTTGAAAAGAACTAAAATAATTTACCGTTTTTAGATGAAGCAGGTACGCCGGTTGTTATTGCTTCTCACTTACGCTACGATACTGTCTTTTGCCTGCTCAAGCCTGTTGGACAGGGTTTTGATGAGCTGCATGTTTTCCGGCTTCTCGTTGTTAGAGACCTCGACGATCTTCAGAATGTACAGCGAGATCTTGATACCCTTATCAGTCAGCGAGTAGCCTTCGTCGTTTGCGCACTTTGACACGATACTGGATACGATGAGAGTCTTGAGTACCCTGTTAAGGATGCCCGGGTTCAACTTGGTCTCGAACATGATTTCCGTAAAGCGTTTCGGACCTTTGCTTAGCGATGCGAGGACTTCCATGGTCCCGGCATATGAGATGGTCTTTAAGATTTCCATAGGCATACCAGCATTAGATTATAATGCAGCGGGAACCTGTCGGAGTAGCAATAGTTTGGGGGGGTATATAGCTTGCGACTTGTATTGACGGGTTCCTGCTACGTCAATACTTACTTAGCAATACGCATTATATAAACTGATACAACCGCAGTGTACATACAGTTTGTACAGAACTTATATAAAAAGCCCCAAATAACGTAAAAAAACCTTGTAAACGGGTTGCGTTGACCAAATTTTTTATTTACAGAGAAACTTTTATCCCCCAGAGCGATACGACAAGCTCAAAAAAGCTTATGGACTCATCAGCGTCCACCGCGTCAGCGGTGGCCGTTGCAAATGTTCTTATACTTATAGGGTCTTTTCGCATACGTGATTCACTTGGAAATGAGGGATCGTTTTTTACCAGGAATGCAGTAAAAACATACAGAAAAAGAACGTAGAGATTTTTGACACGACGCTCCGCGACGGGGAACAAACGCCTGGCGTTTCGTTTACGCCGGACAAGAAGCTTGATATTGCCCGCGCGCTGGATAAGCTCGGTGTACAGGTTATCGAAGCTGGTTTTCCGATATCATCCGTTGGTGACAAAGCCTCGGTCAAGGATATCGCCGGACTCAGGCTGGACGCTACGATATGCGGCCTGGCGAGAGTGATCAAGGCGGATATCGACGCTTGCATCGATGCGGATGTAAGCATGGTTCACACGTTTGTGTCGACGTCGGATATCCAGCGTATCAACACGATCAAGAAGTCCCGTGAAGAGGTCGTCGACCTGTCCGTCGAGATGGTCGAGTACATCAAAAAACATGGGATGAAGTGCCTGTTCTCTGCGATGGATGCCACCAGGACTGACATAGACTATCTGCTCGAGGTCTACAAAGCAGTAGAAGACGCCGGAGCCGATGCCATCAACGTGCCGGACACGGTAGGTGTGGCAGCTCCCCCGGGAATGCGCCTGCTGGTCGGAGAGATCAACAAGGCAGTCAAGATCCCGATAGCTGTGCATTGCCACAACGACTTCGGGCTGGCCGTGGCTAACAGCCTCGCGTCAGTAGAGGCGGGAGCCTCCCAGGTCCAGGTCACCCTGAACAGCATGGGCGAGAGGGCGGGCAACGCGGACATGGCGCAGACCGTCATGAGCCTCGAGGCCATCTACGGTATGCACACAGGGATTAAGACCCAGTATCTGGTGGAGACTGCCCGGCTTGCCGAACGCTTCTCGGGCATCCCACTGCCGCCGATGTTCCCCGTGGTGGGGGCCAACGCGTTTTCCCACGAGTCCGGCATCCACAGCCACGGCGTGATCAAGGACAGCAAGACCTTTGAGCCGGGCATCATGACCCCGGAGATGGTCGGCCACATGCGCCGCCTGGTACTGGGCAAGCATACGGGCAAGCACGCGGTCAAGAAGCTCCTCAACGACGCCGGGCTGGAACCCTCGGACGGAGAGCAAAACCAGATCCTGGAGCGGGTGAAGGAACTGGGTGACAAGGGCAAGAAGGTCACAGATGTGGACCTGTATGCCATCGCCGAAGCCGTAATGGGCGACGTCGCCGCCGCCGACAAGCGTATTGTCCTCGACGAGCTCTCGGTGATGTGCGGCAACAAAGTCACGCCCACAGCCACGGTCCGTGTCATCGTAGACGGCAAAGCGTATACCGGCGCCATGACAGGCATCGGACCAGTAGACGCTGCCATGAGAGCCGTAGAGCACATCGTGGACGGAAACAACATGCGGTTGCGAGATTTCCGCATTGAGGCCATCACCGGCGGCAGCGATGCTATGGCAGAAGTCATGGTAGGCGTGGAAGACTCCAAGGGCCGCATGGTTACAGCCAGAGCTGCGCGTGAAGACATAGTCCAGGCATCGGTCGAAGCGCTGATCAGCGCCATGAACCGGCTATCAGCTCACCCCAAAAGCCGTTAGACAAGCGGGGCTTGACCAGCCCCGTTCGATTTTTTATTTAATAATATATATTAAACTTAGCCGAGTGGCAATTCTTTCAGGACTTATCCGCCTATAGCTTGCATCAGCATTATATGTGCAGGAAAGTAACCCCCAATAAATATTTATATTCACATATCGGGAGAATAGATGATGACGCCTATAAAAAATTCTATTATATCACCTATCAGAAATCCGTTTAAGCTCGACAAAATCAAAAACTCGTTTCTCAAGGACAAAGGCCGCAGAAAAGGCATAGCCCTGCTGGTGGACGGCCCCAACATGCTCCGAAAAGAGTTCCAGATCGACCTGGAAGTCGTCCGGGACATCCTGAAGAGATACGGCGACATCAAAGTCGGAAAAGTCTTCCTGAACCAGTACGCGTCAGACAAGCTGGTCGAAGCCATCGAGAACCAGGGCTTCGAGCCGATAGTAGGGTCCGGCGACGTAGACGTCAGGCTGGCAGTAGACGCCATGGAACTGGTATTCAACCCGCACATCGACACCATCGCCATCGTCACCAGAGACGCAGACTTTAAGCCAGTACTCTCCAAGGCAAGCATGTACGGCAAAGAAACGATCGTCTTCGGCGCCGAACCCGGACTCTCCATCGCCCTCAAGAACGTAGCCGACTACGTCATCGTCTTCAACGGCTCCGAATGGGTCGAAGTCAACAAACTCGGACGAGAAGAAAGCGAGCTAGAGCCCGAGGCTGCACCACAGTAGCCCTTTTTACAATCACCACAACAAGACCAAGTCGAATCACCACAAGGACTCAGAGACGGTTAACCACAAAGAACACAGAGAAAAACACAAAGACACAGAGACGGTTAACCATAAAGAACACAGAGAAAAACACAAAGACACAGAGAATTTTTAATATTTAGATTTGTAGTTATTTAGCTTAAAACCCAAGTTGATTGCTTTGATGCACAGGGGTTTATACAAACT
>CAZJRS010000034.1:30512-34820 GCA_964548585.1 uncultured Methanocella sp.
TATTTAGCTTAAAACCCAAGTTGATTGCTTTGATGCACAGGGGTTTATACAAACTTTGCATCTTAAGTGACATTAAGCATTTTAAATGAAGTTCTCTGTCTCCCTGTGCAAAACTTTGTGTTCTCTGTGGTTAACCGTCTCTGTGTCCCTGTGCAAAACTTTGTGATCTCTGTGGTAAAAAGGATTAGTACCCTCTGTGGTTTTATCTCTTTTTGCCTTTGTGATTAGATTTCTTGGCGCCGATCATCTGGGTGACTGCCATGTCGACGCATTCCTGTAGGGCTTTGTCGAGGTCGCCTTTGATGACTACGCCGGCGGCTGCTGCGTGGCCGCCGCCGCTGCCGCTGAATTTTTTGCCGAGTTCCTCGAGTAGCCTGGAGAGGTCCAGGTCGACGCCGCGGCGGACTCGGCCGGAGATGCGTTTTTCGCCTTCTTTCTCCGAGCCTACGAATGCCACGTCGGCGCCGAGGCTGATCAGGGATGTGGCTGACTGGGCGCCGAAGGAGCTGACCCGGGTTTCTACGATCAGGAGATCGTCTACCCGGTGGAGCGTCAGCCGGGAAGCGGCTTTGAGGGTTGCGATCCGGCATGACAGGTCAACCGGTACATGTGAGAGGAATTCAGATACGTCGGCGTACCGGATTCCGCCATCGCGGAGCAGGTGGCTGACGATTTCGAAGACCTGGGCGCCTGCGTACCTGAAGTGCCCGGTGTCTGTAACGATGGCCAGGACCAGCACAAAGGCGATCTCTGCGTCGATGGGCAAGCCGTTCTCATGGTATACGTCATACACGAGCTCGCCGGTAGACGACGCGATGCGAGAGAAGGCCATCTGGCATTGGTCATGGAGGTCGCCGGGGGTGTGGTGGTCGATGATCGTACAGTTGCTGATCGACTTGTAGCCAGTCTGCACCAGCGTCGACGTGTCAACGACGACCACCATGTCGTAAGCGTTCAAATTCGGAGCTATGACCGTGGTGATCTTCAGCTTCTCGCAGATTAAGGCGGCCATTGCGCTGGGACTATCGTAGACACCGATGTGCCCGCCGAAAATGCGCTGCAGGGCATAGGCGCTGCCAAGCGAGTCCGCGTCAGCGTTCTTGTGGCAGAGGAACAGGATGTTCCGGTACTGCAGTAGGTTCTGGTAAAATGTCTTTGCGTCTGCCGCTGTCATCAGGGTTACCTCAGTAAGTCCAGGGGTATTGTGAGAGAATGAACAGCAGAGGCGATGATCGCACCTGCGGCTCCTGCCTGCCGGATCTGCTCGAGATCTCGCATGTCCCGGACGCCTCCGCCCACGATAACCGGGTGTTTCGAAGCGGCGACCGAGTTTTTCAGGAGAACGAGGTCGATCCCTTCCCCAGAACCCACCCGGGCCACGTCGAGCAGGATCAGCCCGTTCAGCTCGAGCTCGTTCAGTCGTCGAATGGTTTCCGACGGTGAGGAAGCCAGTGCAGGATCCGATGCCATCATGCGGCCTTGTCTCATGTCGATGCTGACCAGGACATCTTTGCCCTGCAGCGCCTCGATTAGAGATAATGTCGCAGTTTCGGTGCCGAGTATGATCGAGCCCGCTGCGGTTCTCACAAGCTTTGCATCCTCTTCCCGGGAAATTCCTGCATCCACCATGGTCCGGCTCAGGGAAGAAATATCCGCGATAGCTCCGAGGTTATCCCCTGCGCCCGTAATACGGTCAAGGTCGGCGATATACGTCTCCCGGGGCTTCATCTCCCGGATCATCTCCCGGGGCTCGGACGTGGTTACCAGCCGGCTATACTCCTGGATCGGGCGGTATTTCTCCCGTTCGCCCCGGACGCCGCGGACAACGACGCCCCCTTTGAGATCACAGGCCAGTATGCAGCGGAACATGACATATCGTTCTCTTTACGGTTATTTATAAGCACTGGCAATGAAAAGTTTGTAAGGTATCACGGGAACTTTTTAAAAAACTTCCCGTGAATTGATATATCATTTTTTAAATATCTGGCACGTTCTGTTTCTGTGATGACAGGCATCGCCAACGCGAAGAAGATCAGTGTACTGCTGGCACTATTTTTAGTAATCTTCGCGATAGCGCAGACCGGAGCCGCATCGTCCGGGGACCGAATCCAGCTATACTATGTTTATAATCATGAATGTCTCAGCTGTGAGCAGTCCTGGCCTCTGGTCAAAAAAACCCTGGAGGACACGGGAGTAACGGTCGACCTCACGAAGTACGATATCAATAGCAGGGAAGGGGCGAAGTTTGCCAGTGCCCACGGGATCTCGTCGGTCCCGGCGTTTGTCTTTGACGACGGCAGCAGCATCCTCTTTGAACAATGCGGGGATCCGCAGTCATTCGATTCGGCATTCCAGGAGAAACTCGAGCAACGTATGACATATAAGCCGCCGCTGACGCTCATGCGGAATGTGACCAGAGAGGATTCGACGTCAGGGACTGTGACCATCAAGACGTTTGTGACCTGCCGCGGGGATAAGCCGCTCACCGTGAACGTCACCGGAGTGATGCCCGAGGGAAGTACCCCTGTCTCCGGATCGGACCAGTGGACCGGACTCCTGTATCCGGGCGAGAGCCACTGTATAGATGCCAGTTGCCAGCTTCCCCGGGGTACCAGACTCATACCACCGGTAACAGTCACCTATGATGACGGAAGCGGCCTCCACAGCATCCTAGGGCAGGAAACAGCAGTGATCGCGCTACAGGAGCTTTCCGCGATCGCGGTATATATTGCGGGCCTGGTTGCGGGTATCAACCCTTGCCTGCTGGCCGTTATGGCCTTCATCGGCACCACTACCATAGCAGACACCGGACATCGCCGGGTCGTGCTCTGGAGGATCCTCGGGTTCTGCGGTGGCATGCTGACTATCTATCTCCTGATTGGTATCGGCCTGATGGGACTGATCCAGCGTATGCCGACCGTGGACCTCATCCTCAGGATAGCGATCGTCACGGTTCTGATCGCCCTTTCTGCATGGTCATTCCTGGATGCATGGCGCACCAAAAAAGGCAGTGGAAGCACTGCTTTCAAATCGATCCTGGACCGGATCCGGCCCCTCTACCAGAGGTTCGGCCTTATCGCCAGCTTTGCCACCGGAAGCATTTTCGGCCTGGTAAAGATGCCCTGCGTAGGCGGAATATACATAGCGATACTCGGCACCATCCTGGAATCGGGTGAAGTGGCAAGGGGACTCTCGCTGCTCGTCATCTATAACCTGGGCGTAGTCACTCCGGTACTCCTTCTCGGAACGCTGATCACCGTCGGCCTCAGCCCCGGCACCGTAAACCAGTTCAGGCTCCGGCACAGGGTGGTGCTTAAGGTGATTACCGGGTTCCTCCTATCATGTATGGCCGTAGCCTTCATGCTCGGGATCATGTGATACTCTTGATAGGCTGGCTTGCGTACTCCTGTCCCCGGAATAGTAGCAGTAGCAAGTCGACCTGGCATCGCCATTATTTCCCCATACTGAAAACTTTAATTAGGTTCCAACCGGATAATACCATACAAATAATAGAGGTTACGATCATGTCTGAAGACAAATTATATTGCGGCAACTGCAAGGCAGGGGGCAAGTTCTTTTTTCAAATCGCTTAGCACCGGCAAATAATCCCTGCCGCTCCAGTAAGAATTAAATACCAAAACGGTATATGCACTTGTGCATGAAGCTTCTAGTCAGCCCCATCAACATCGAAGAGGCAATCATTGCCGATATCGGCGGTGCAGACATCATTGATGTCAAGAATCCCAAAGAGGGCTCGCTAGGGGCTAACTTCCCCTGGATCATACAAGAGATCAAGGCGAAGGTAACCAGGCCGTTAAGCGCCACCATCGGAGATTTTAACTACAAGCCTGGCACCGCATCACTCGCTGCGCTGGGTGCGGCCGTTGCCGGTGCCCAGTACGTGAAAGTAGGGCTGTACGACATACAGACTGAAGCGCAGGCGTACGACGTATTGGCAGGCATCGTCAAGGCAGTCAAGTCCTACGACCGCAACAAGATCGTCGTAGCTTCAGCATACTCCGACTACGCGAGAATAGGCTCCATTCCGGCGTTAAAGCTTCCCGCGGTTGCTCGCCGTGCCGGATGCGACGTCGTCATGGTCGACACAGGCATCAAGGACGGCAAATCCACCTTTGAGTTCATGGGTAACGATGAGCTACAGGCGTTCGTGGACAGCGCCCACGCCGAAGGCCTCAAATCCGCCCTCGCAGGCTCGATCAAGTTCCAGGATATTGACATGATCAAGAGCATCGGCCCCGACATCATCGGCGTCAGAGGGCTCGTCTGCGGCGGCGACCGCACAGACAG
>CAZJRS010000035.1:0-12246 GCA_964548585.1 uncultured Methanocella sp.
TTTATCGTAGCCATCGTGCCTTCGTAGGGTGCAGACAGCGTAGTAATAAACTGGCTGTTGGCATCGGTATCCCCGTATAGCGGGTCCAGCTGGCCTGCGCTCGCATAGGTGGTGATGAACCAGCCGGGACCTACTTTGTTCATCTGGAAGTCGTAAATCGTGAAAGTGATCTTTGCCTTGCCAGTTTCAAGTGGTATGGCGTTGGCGCTTTGCTGTATCTCAACCAGGTACGGCTCGGGGATGAGGACGATATTGGCCGTGTACGTGACGGGCTGGTCGATGGCTAGCGAGTTAGACCGGCCTGAGGCAAAGTACGGGGCCCATGCAAAGGCTGAGACGTTGCCTGCCGGCACGTTCGTAAACTGGTAGTTTCCGTCGGCGTCGACCTGTATGGTGAAGTTGCCGAAGCTTTCGGAAGTGTTAGAAGCGTTCACCAGCATAACCTGGGCGCCGGTGATCGGAGCGCCGTTAGACGATGATACCTTGCCGGAAATGCTGGCATTGGCGCCGGGTGTCTGGGCGTAAGAAAAGGCGGTAGAGGTCACTGACAGCAACACTATCGCCAGGGTTAGCATTATAATAATTGTAAGTGGTTTCATAGGAATCGAATATATCTTACGCGCTTTAAAGTATTAACCTTTTTTTAAGGTACGGTCTGGCTCGTAGCTAAAAGCAGGAATTCTCAGACGCTTTTCTATACTTGGGCAGAAAAGTTGAAGCATGTATACGTTTTTACCGTACGTGCAAGTACTTGTGGATACAGCATGATAGTGAGAACCTATGGAGCATAAAAACCTGCTATTCAGCCTCGTGGCTATGGCGATGCTCATCGACATGATGATGTATACGCTGGTCATCCCGATATTGCCCACGTACTCGATCAGCCTCGGCGCCGACGAACTGATGATCGGCGTGATCTTCGGGGCTTTTTCGATCTCTTTGCTCCTGTTCAGCATCCCGCTGGGTACTCTCTCCGATCGCATCGGCCGTAAGCCGCTGATGGTCGCCGGGATGTTTCTACTGGCTGTAACTAACCTGGTTTTCGTACTTTCCGATAACCTGTACATGCTCATCTTAGCCCGTCTGATCCAGGGCGTATCAGGTGCGGCGACCTGGTCGGCAGGGCTTGCGCTCATTGCTGATACGTTTGACGTCTCGGAACGCGGTTCACGGCTCGGGATTGCCATTGCAGTCATGTCTGCGGGAACGCTCACCGGTCCCGTCGTGGGCGGGTTTATCTACGATACCCTGGGCTATCGTATGACCTTCATACTGCCCTCAGTACTTGCGCTTGTCCTGTGTGGCCTGTTTCTGGTGGTCAACGCGCCGCCAAAACAGGCAAGTGCGAAGGGCGACTATGCGGGGCTGTTAAAAAAGGCACCTCTGGCATTTGCCGTATGCTCGGTTGCCACCGTAGCAGGTGCGCTTACCTTCGGCCTGCTGGAACCGTTTATGCCACTATACCTTTTCCAGGAATTCTCAGCTACGCCGACTGTTATCGGATTGGCCTTCGGTGCCATGTCGCTTGTGAACATCGTGGCTTCAGTTGCCGTAGGGAAGCTTTACGACCGCTATGGGGGAAGACTTCTGCTCACGACAGGCTTGATCCTGACCGGGGTGGTCATCGCTGCATTGATGGCTATGCCTTCAATGGGGCTGACAATATTTGTCTTCGCACTGCTGGGCATCACCATCAGCATGGCCTTGACACCTATGCTTCCCTTGCTAACCGATCTGTTCGGCGGAGCTGAGAACAACTCTCAGGGTTTCCTCTATGGAATTTATAACACGCTTTTCTCGCTCGGGCTTGTCATCGGGCCTTTTCTGGGGGGAGTACTTGTGGTGAAGCTATCTCTGCCACTGACTGTGATGATACAGTCTGTTTTTCTGGTAGTGACAGGCTTGTTGGTATTTGCCGTAATCCGGGGTCAACAACGGAAGGCAAAACCCGATGCCTGAGCACCTCTGTTATATCCTGATTTAGGCTATTGTATTAAATGCCTGTACAGCAGCCCCATCGATAACAACTCTATCTGCCACGCATTCGCAACCTTTATATAACACCTGTACTGGTTTCCCCAGAAGCCTTTTATAGCACCCTCACCGATTGAGACGTTTGCAGACATGTATCGGCGGAAAACGGCCGCGCAGGCCTCGTACGCTGACCATGCCGTCGAGATATGCATACAATTAAATGCCCCAGGGGGGGCTTCACATGGAACCAATCATTCAGACGGAAAACCTGACAAAGTCCTATGGTAAAAACCGCGGGATCAAAAACGTAAGCATTACCATCAACAAGGGTGACGTCTACGGTTTTCTCGGGCCCAACGGCGCGGGAAAGTCCACGACGATCCGCACACTACTCGACTTCATCCGGCCGACCAGTGGCCATGCTAGCATTTTTGGCCTGGATTGCCAGAAGGACTCGGTGAAGATCCGGCAGAGGATCAGCTATATCCCTGGAGACGCGAGCCTATACGGGAACATGACCGGCTACAGTTTCCTGAAGTACTTCGGGAAGATGCGCGGAGGCTATAACGCGGCTATCGTCAAGAAGTACGCAGATCGATTTGACATTCGTCTCGACCGGAAGATGAGGGAGTACTCTAAGGGCATGCGCCAGAAAGTCGTCCTTATCCAGGCGTTCATGAACGATCCTGAGCTGATCATCATGGATGAGCCGACATCTGGTCTCGACCCGATGGTCCAGCAGACGTTCATGGAAGTAATCCGGGAGGAAGCGGCGAAAGGTAAGACGATCTTCCTGTCGTCGCATGTACTCTTCGAGGTCGAGAAGATCTGTAACCGGGTGGCAATCATCCGTGACGGTGAGATCGCGGCGGAAGAGTCTGTTGATGATTTAAAGAGGAAGTCCGGCAAGGTCCTCGAGGTTAAGTTCAAGGGCGGCGCCATACCGGCACAGTTTAGCGTGGCTGGCATATCTGGCATCGTACAGCAGAACGGCTACTACCGTATGAGTTCCGCCGGTAGTGTGAAAGAGCTGCTCCACGACCTTTCCGCTTACGACATCGAAGATGTCAACATGCACCCCATGAGCCTCGAAGACATCTTCATGCACTACTACGCCGGAGGAAAGTAACGTGTCCTTTGCGCTCTTAACACAGACGCTGAAGGATAAGGCGATGGGCACGGTAATTGCGGCCATACTGCTGTTCATCTTCATGATCTATATCTGCTACATGTACTCCCAGGTCACGCATATGACTGGCATGGAGGAGATGCTCAAAAACCCGGCGATCCAGGCCCTGATCGGTAAAACTGCCTCGATCGCAACTTTTGAGGGATTTCTGACTCTGTTCAGCTTCAGCTATATGGGCCTGATCATCGGGGGCTTCATCGCGTTCGTCGCAGCTTCCTTCCTGGCCGGCGAGATCGAGCAGAAGACCATCGACCTGCTGCTGTCGCTGCCTCTCAGGCGGGAACGTCTTGTTCTCTGGCGCTATGCAGCGCTGGTCCCGATAGTAGTCCTGCTAATGCTCACCCTCCTGGTCGCTATCTATCTCGGCGCAACGGCCGCGGGGCTGTCCACGAATATGGTGTGGGCCGCTTACTGTCTGGCATATATGGGTCTATTTGCCCTGGCCTTCGGCGCTATCGCAATGCTGATCTCCGCGCTGTTGAGCGACGGCCGGCAGGCGGCGCTGCTCTCGATAGGTGTCCTGTTCGCAATGTACTTCGCAGAGACCGTCGGCTCTACGGTCGCCAGCATGGAAGTTGTCACGAAGCTATCCCTGTTCCACTATGTGAACAGCTCGGACATACTCGTGAGCCACACCCTCAGCGCTTTTAATGTCATCGTGCTGATCGCTGTTCTGGTAATGTTCCTGGCACTGGCAGTCCTCGCGTTCAGACGCAAGGAGATCAATGTCACCTGATATCCGGAGGTATGGAAAATGTCACTGACAGTCATCATACAAACACTGAAAGACCACTTGAAGGGAATTCTGATCCTCGCGGGATTGCTCTTTGTGTGGATGCTCTACATCACCATCGTTTATCCCACTGTGGCCAATACTGACATGAGTGAGCTGATGGACAGCCCGGTCATTCAGGCAGTGTACGGCGTAGGCATAAACATGAATTCCTTCGAAGGCTACATGACGACCAAAGCGATGCTGATGTTCGGGCTGATCTTCGGTGGCTACATCGCCTGGCTGGCTGCATCGTTCCTGTCTGGCGAAGTGGAGCGCAAGACGATCGATTTGCTGCTCTCGTTGCCGGTGAAGCGGGCACATCTTGTCCTGGCAAGATACTTTTCGTTCCTGCCGGTGATCGTGATCCTGCTGGCCGTCGGGCTGGCTGGAATCTACGCGGGCGTCAGGATGGCAAACATCTCCACACCGTTCCTGTGGTTTGGCTGGACGATGCTCTACATGGGCTTATTCGGGCTTGCATTTGGCGCCATTGCCTTACTAATTTCCGCGGTACTGAGTAACGGCCGGCAGGCAGCCATGGTCTCGATAGGTGTGATGTTAGCCATGTACTTCATGGAGACGATCGGCTCTGTCGTACCCAGCGTAGATCTCATTCGGAAGCTGTCGCTGTTCCACTATGTGAACTACGTCGGCATCCTTGGGAGCCACCAGCTGAACTGGGCAGATGCGGGCATACTGATTGCCGTCGCCGCAATATTCCTGGCACTGACCGTATATGTCTACGGGCGCAGGGAGATCAACGTCTCGTGAGCTCGATCGCTCACGATTATTTTATTATTAAATATTATTTTCAACCAGCTCGCGCAACTAATATATCCTCAAGGCATGTAAATACACTTCCCAGTAGTGAGTGTACAGTATGGCCGCAAGCGTAATTTCCAGTGTCGCCAAATGGAAGGAATTTCTGACCCGGTATTATAAGAACCAGATTCAACAGCTGGCCGTATCGGATGTCAAGAACAAAGCGCTGGCCATCGAGTACCCCAACATCACTAAGTTCGACGTCCGACTTTCGGAAGAGCTACTGAACAATCCGGATCTGGTACTGGCTCATGCCGAAGACGCGCTGACACTCATCGACCTGCCGGTCAAGACTCAGGTCTCGGCCAAAATCCGGGTGATCAAGGTGCCCCGGAAGACCCAGGTCAGGGACCTGCGAAGCAGCGACGTCAACAAGCTTGTTTCTCTCGAGGGCACCGTGCGAAAGATCACCGATGTCCGCCCCCGGATCCTGGAAGCCGCTTTCGAGTGTGCCCGGTGTAAAAACGTCATCTATATCCCACAGGAGGGCTCCGGAAAGTTCATTGAGCCGTCCTACTGTCAGTGTAACGAAGAGAAGAAGGGAGTTTTCCGTTTACTATACCAGGAGTCTCGCTTTGAAGATTACCAGCGGATCAAAACTCAGGAGTCCCCTGAGAATTTGAAAGGCGGCGAACAGCCCCAGACGCTGGACATCAACGTGAGCAATGACCTTGCGGGCATCGTGACGCCGGGCGAATTCATCACCGTTACCGGTATCCTGCGTTCCGCCCAGCGAATTAACAAAGAAGGAAAAACCGCCTATTTTGACATTTTCCTCGATTGTGTCTCGGTAGAGCTGGAAGAGCAGGAGTTCGACGAGGTAGAAATCAGCGTAGAGGACGAAGAAGAGATCCTGCGTATGTCCAGAGACCCGGGGATCTACGAGCGGATCGTCGCTTCCATCGCGCCCTCGATCTACGGGTACGATGAGGTCAAGGAGGCCGTTGCCCACCAGCTCTTCTCCGGCGTGGTCAAGAACCTGCCCGATGGCAGCAGGATCCGGGGCGATATCCACGTGCTTCTCGTGGGCGACCCTGGTATCGCCAAATCGCAAATCCTGCGATACGTGGTCAAGCTGGCCCCGAGAGGCGTTTACGCTTCGGGCAAGAGCGCATCGTCGGCGGGTCTGACCGCAGCAGCAGTCAAGGACGAGTTTGACGGCCAGTGGACGCTGGAAGCCGGTGCGCTGGTGCTGGCAGACAAAGGTATAGCTGCCATCGATGAAATGGACAAGATGAAGAACGAAGATCGTTCGTCTCTGCATGAGGGGATGGAACAGCAGAGCTATCATCCTTTGACTGAGGTCATGTTGTCAAACGGCAGAAAAGTCCGTATCAGCGACCTATTCGATCAAATTCACGATAAGACGGGTACTGTCATTGAAGGCGTTGATTGTGAAATCGTGCCCTGTAAAGGGATTTCTATACTAAGTACGAATATGCACAGTATCTCAGAGCAGTGTGTTGATCGTGTCAGCAGGCACAAAGCTCCCGATCACTTTGTAAAGATCAGGTATTCGAATGGCCGAGAGATCATTGTTACTCCGGAACATCCGGTCTTTGTCGCTAAAGATGGTATTTCTTGTGTACCTGCGTCATCTGTAAAGGTGGGCGATATTGTGCCGGCTCCCAGAAAGCTATTCTGTCAGGGTGACACTACCGAGCTTCGGAAAGTCGACAAGACTCACCCCCACGAAAAAGATATTCTGATGCCGAAGCTCTTATCTATCGAACTAGGGAAAGCACTTGGCTACCTGGTTTCGGAGGGGCACTTCTACCGTGGTTCCAGCTACGAGATCGGGTTCACAAACAAAGATGCTCAATTGCTGGCCGATATGAATGCATTGATGAGTTCGCTGTTTGGGTTTGAGGCTTTCGCCGACCTTCGGGATGACGGAACCACCACATTGCGCTATATCTCTACGATGCTGTACAGGTGGTTCGAATCGAACTTCCCGGAGCTTGTTTGTAAGAGTAAGGAACGGCGAATTCCCTCTGTCGTATTCCGGGCTTCAGAAGACATCATTAAAGGTTTCCTTACCGCTGCGTTCATGGGCGACGGGTGCGTTCACTCGACTTCAGTTGGCTATTCGACAGCTTCTCGCATGCTGGCAGAAGATTATCAGGACCTGTTGCTGATGCTGGGCATATCGTCAAGAATCGCAATAGATCGTGGTGCGAACGCATATAAAGTCTGCATTATGGGTGACTCACATGGCAAGTTCGAGCAAATCTTCTCTCCCCTTGAACATGAAAAGTTGTGTCGCATGCGTGCAGTGACCTGCAGGAGTAGCCTTGCTCTCAGGCATCACGATACGATGTCGCCGCAGGTAATAAGAGATATTCTGCGGCTGAAAAAATCGCTTGGACTGGTTAATGATGGCTATTTTAACAAGCATCTGGACCATGGTTATGGTCTGACGAGAGATAAATGTAGTACATATGTAAAAGAGCTAAGGCAAAGGCATACTGTCGTTAAGAAAGAGCTTGCAACCGCTCGTAAGATATCCGAAGTCAGATGCTCTGCAGGGTGGTCACAATCCTACACGGCAAAAGTTACCGGTTTAACAAGAGGTAACGTGGACTACCTGGAGAACGGTGGATATGATTCCGCAAAGCAACAAGCTATGACGTGTATTACGATTAATAATGCAAAAGTACATATAAAAAATGCCGAGCGGGATATCCAGGTTCTCGAAGAACAACTGGGTAGTGAACTACGCTATCTGCGAGTGACCGGCGTCGATACAGTTCCGAACGAGGGCTGCTATAGGGCAGAGTTTGTCTACGATGTTACTGTCGAACCTAACCACTGTTTCATTTCTCAGGGTATCGTACTCCATAACAGTATTAGTATAGCCAAGGCAGGCATAATGGCGACTTTAAAGTGTCGTTGCGCTATCCTGGGCGCCGCAAATCCAAAACTGGGCCGCTTCGACCCCTACGAGAGCATTCCGGACCAGATCAACATGGCTCCTTCTCTTATGAGCCGCTTCGATTTGATCTTCATCCTGCAGGATAAGCCTGAAGAGAAGCGAGATACAAACATCGCCGGGCACATCCTGAGGTCTCACTTTGCGGGTGAGCTGAATGAGCACCGGAAGAACAACCCGGCAAGCCACGTCACTGAAGATATGGTCAAGGATGCCATGTCGACGATCAAGCCGAAGATCGATGCCCGGATGCTGCGGAAGTATGTCGCTTATGCGAAGCGGAAAGTGTTCCCGATCATGAGCACCGAAGCCCGGGACCAGATCATCAACTTTTACCTGAACCTGCGTAAGCAAGGTGAAGGCGATAATGCTCCGATCGCGGTGACTGCCAGACAGCTCGAAGGCCTGGTGCGGCTGGCTGAGGCGAGCGCACGTATGCGTCTGAGCGAGAAGGTTACTCCCGACGATGCCGCACGTACTATCCGGATTACGAT
Source organism: uncultured Methanocella sp. (assembly GCA_964548585.1). Lineage (GTDB taxonomy): Archaea > Halobacteriota > Methanocellia > Methanocellales > Methanocellaceae > Methanocella_A. The sequence continues at coordinate 8,187 of CAZJRS010000035.1, forward strand.
GACCAGCCTGAGGCAGGTGGGCATGGATACGGAGACTGGCAAGCTCGATATCGACGTCCTCCATGTCGGTGTCGCGAAGTCGCAGCGGGATCGGATCAAGAACCTTAAGCATATACTGGAAGACCTGTCGAAGGACTATGAAGGGATGGTACCCTTGGAAGTGCTTATTGACCGGGCTGTCGAAAGCGGTATGCCAAAAGATAAAGTAGAAAAAGAGCTTAAAAAACTAAGGGAGATCGGGGAAATATTCGAGCCGAAGTCAGGCCATCTCAGCCTGTCCTGATGATGACGGTGCAGTCCTGATATCGACTGCAGTCCTTATCGGATACTGCAGTCCTGAGCGGAGGATGACCACGATGGACTACGATTCACTTTTAAACCGGGGCAAAGCAGACTTGCCGGAAGGTATTGAGGGCAAAGGGCGCTTCGAGATACCTCCTGCCAGGGTACAGCTTGAGGGTAAAAAGACGATTGTGACGAACTTTGATGCCATCTGTGATCGCCTGAATCGTGATCCTGACATCGTATCAAAATATTTGCTGCGAGAAATCGGTACAGCCGGGGCCAGGACTGACGGAAGGATGACTCTCACCGGCATATTTACTGCCACGCAGGTCGATGGCGCGATACGGCATTTCGTGGATGCTTACGTCATCTGTAAGGTTTGTCATCTCCCGGATACGCGTCTTATCAAAGAGAAACGTACTACTTCTCTAGTCTGCGAAGCCTGTGGCGCGAGGTATCCTGTAAAAATGATCAGCTAGGTGTAATCGTGTATCTGAAAGTGTACAAAATCGATAACGAAGTGTTGGTAGCGGTCTGCGACGAGAAATATCTTGGTAAGGAGCTAGTCGATGAACACGCGCAACTTAATGTAACAGAAAAGTTCTATGGGCGACAGCCCGCAAGTTGCGACGACGTTGTCTTAGCTCTAAGCGAAGCGACCATCGCTAACCTGGTCGGCGAGGAAAGTGTCGCCTGTGCAGTCAGCGCCGGCCTCATCGAATCGAGTAACGTGATATATATTCAAGACGTACCCCATGCCCAGTTGATTTGCATTCCATAGTACAGCACATACATAAACTTAAATATATAATAACACAATATACTGTATGTATTGGGCAAGATTCCTTACTGGTGTAATGGATTGCCAGAAATTGCAATATACAGGCGGTGCTTCGGATAATGGAGATCGACAGACTGAACAAACGGATACTACAGTTGCTTCAGCGCGACGGCAGGATCACGTACAAGGACATAACCAAAGAGATGGACCGGGCGGAGTCGACTGTCCGTGAACGCATCAGCTTCATGGAAGAGCAGGGGATTATCGAAGGCTATACCGCTATCATCAACAAGCCCCGGGTAGGCCTGAACTGCAGTGCCATCATCTATACTCGGGTACAGCCGACCCAGTTCGACGAGATCGCGAACAAGCTGAAACTGGTCAACGGCGTGCTCCAGATCTACCACACCAGCGGTGAGAAGAATATGTCATTCTTCATCACGGCTACTGACTATGACGAGCTAAACCGGATCATCAAGAACAAGATTACTCCGCTGGGCATTAATGATATGGACATTTCTATCATCATGAAGGCTATCCGGGAGATCGCCGAGGTTAACATATTGAGCGTCGACGAGAAAGAAGCGATCATGCAAGCTCGTAGTAAAAAAGAAATGATACCTGCTCCGGCCCAGCTGAAGTCCAGTGGCATGAAGATGGGCGAAGCCATGGGCGTGGTCTACGGTCACTACAAATAAGATCTCAGATGCGGTCTACCGGGGATTTAACATATCCCCCATCAATTTTTATTGGGACAAAACTACTTCGAGGTATCACTAATATTCCTCTTATAAGTTCTCAGCTAGCTTATTTTATATCTACGAGATTATCTGGAAATAATTTAGTATCAAATAGGCTATTAGTGGCACTCCCACAACCGCAGCCGCCTGCCAGAGTTTAATCTTTTCTATCTTTTTGACGATCAGGACTCCATAGCACGACGAGATAATGAGGCCTGCTAACTTTATCTTGTCAGATAGCTGGAAATACGGGTTATTATCCAGGAAATGTTGGAACTCATCAGCCGCCATGTCTGAATTGGAAAATGCGGCATAATTGATCTCGTAGACTGGCATCCAGCTAACTAACAGGATCGCTGGTATGATCGCAGCTATCTTAATCAGGTACGTATAACCTATCCCTGCCAGCATATCCGGATAGAACTTACCGGTTCCGCCGAAGATACCTCCCGCAGCCTGTTTTAACACCCAGGCTATGATCGGCCAGTCGATTATGACCCAGATCGCAGAAAATAGTAAAGTTCTTGAATATATGCCATCTCCGAAGGCACTCAGTGGCATACTCGGCTGCAAAGGCGTATTATAGGGAATATCCAGAGTATTACCCTCGATTAATTGCTGCTCTTCATCAATATCCGGCGGAATACTCACGATTTGCACATGACTGATTAAAATGTTAAGATGAACTGCTGTTAATATGGCAAAAGCTAAAACGATTATCAGGGCTATATACACCGAAGAGCTCAGATTCAGTCCCTTTCTTGCAGGTGTGATGATCTGGTAATTAAAATCATCGGCAGAGGAATCTTTCTTTTTCATATTTACTTCATATCCGTGAGATCATTGATATTTCAAGATATTATCTTCTCGGGCAATCGATCACAGGTCTATGACCATTCCATCATACCCGAGAGGATACAGCTTTACCGCTTCGTCGTGTACCGGGTATAAGTGTGCCAGATGTGTCAGCACAGTCTGTTTAGATCCTATTATCTGAGCGAGATTCATCGCATCGGCAGCATTCATGTGCTTATCGATCGTAATATGCGGAGGCACAATGGCATCTGCTATCAGCAGGTCCGCATCCTTCATCATCTCCAGGCTCTTTTCCGGGATGTCCAGGTTCGTGTCGCCCGTATATATGACAGTCTTACTGTTATGCTTGATCCGCATTCCAGTAGCTACCTGAATCGGTGGGTGGGTCACTTCAAATAACGTAAATTCCAGTTCACCGATCGTGAATGGCTTATGCAGCTCGCAGTCGTGGCGCTCGAAAGTCATAAAATGAAACTCGCCAAGCACATAGTCGAGGACTCTTTTTTCGCCGTAGACGGGCATGTTGTTCTTCACCCGCCAGAAATCGCCAAAGCCGCAGGTGTGATCCCTGTGTGAATGAGACCAGAGAACTGCATCGATACTCTCGATATCATTGTCCAGAAGTTGCGATCTCAAGTCTGGCCCAGTCTCGATCATAACGTTAAGCTTACCGTCGCTGACCAGCATCCCCGGCCTGTAGCGGCGGCTTCTGCCTCCTGCTTTTGCATCGAGGCATGCGGGGCATTTACAGCCGATCTTTGGGGTGCCTACCGCGTCACCGGTGCCGAGGAGTGTAATTCTCATTGAATAGCAGTATGCTGCTTTTGGCATTAATATTTCGGCCTTTATGATCCGGAGTACCTCTGAATACACATGATAATTCTGTGTACATCAGTATCTCCGTGCTTCTTCCTTCCAAGGCCCTTGTATCTTTAACGGGGGAGAAAACGCCAAGTACGCCACTGGAAAAGCAGGAATCCCAAAAACGCCAAAGGGCCAAACCGCCAAACCGCCAACGATAAAAAATATGGGGTCGGCATGCCCCATATCTGCAGTAAACTCCGACATGACCTGTCCGATGTTCCGGGACTAGTTTCAAATTTACAGCAAGAATTGAGACACGCCTTGCTATCTTCAAAAAGCGTTTGGCGGTTTGGCGGTTTGGCCTTTTGGCGTTTTTGGTGCCTAAGTCTTGTTGGCGGTTTGGCGGTTTGGCCTTTTGGCGTTTTTGGTGCCTAAGTCTTGTTGGCGGTTTGGCCTTTTGGCGTTTTTGGTGCCTAAGTCCTGTTAGCGGTCTGGCGTTTTCAATTTTTTGATCTATCCCAGAGCAAACACGAGTAGATTATGCACGGGGATACTGGCATACTCTATATCCAATTAGCGGGCAGCGTTCCTGTAACTTGTCACTGAGTCGCATGGCGACCAATAACCATTAAAT
>CAZJRS010000035.1:12346-32642 GCA_964548585.1 uncultured Methanocella sp.
GGCAGCGTTCCTGTAACTTGTCACTGAGTCGCATGGCGACCAATAACCATTAAATATATATGCTCACCCCACGAATTGAGACACTAATGGAAGGGGAGTTTAAGGATATTGTGCTAGCGCGACTCGAGCGACGTCTGAAGGACAAGGACGATGAGATCCGCTCGCTGAGGGAGCGCATCCACAGGATGGACCTGGAAGGCCCGACTAATGTCAAGGCACTTGAGGCGAGGGTTTCCCACCTTGAAGGTGAGCTGACGGAGACTCAGATGGCGCTTTCTGAAACTCTGCGGAAGATGTCGACCCTGGAGTCGTTGATCGTTCAGCTCCTCGAGAATGCTTCTGAAGAAGAAGATGATCGTGTCGAACTCGCAGACCCCGACCTCGCGCTCGACGGCCGCAAAGACCCCATGGGGTTGGAGCTATACGACAAGTACGTGGCAGCCAGGACGGATCCGGTCGGCCTCCTGAAGGAGATTGAGAAGGAAGAAAAGGGTAGTTCCGGGGACGCGCTGAGTTTCTTCAAAGTCTCGAGGAATACCTGATCATCTGGCCGGTGTGAGTTTCATGCACATCAAGGAGATCGAGCTCTCGAATTTCAAGTCGTTCGCACGGAAGGTAAAAGTGCCTTTCTATGATGACTTCACGACCATATCGGGCCCAAACGGCTCAGGCAAGAGCAACATCATTGACAGTATTCTCTTCTGCTTAGGCCTCTCCAACTCCCGCACGATGAGGGCTGAAAAACTCACAGATCTGATCTATAACGCAGACGGCAAAGGGCCTGGCATGGCCGAAGTGACGATCCGTTTCGACAATACGGACCGGGAAATGCCACTTGACATGGACGAGATCACGGTCACCCGAAGAATCAAGTCCAGCGACAGCGGCTATTACAGCTATTATTATTTTAACGAGAAGCCATGCTCGCTCACAGATATCCATGAGCAGCTGGCCAGAGCCAAGATCTCCCAGGATGGCTACAACGTGGTGCTTCAGGGCGACGTCACCCGGATCATCAGCATGAGCGATACCGAGCGTCGAAGGATCATCGACGAGATCGCGGGCACTGCGGAGTTCGACGACAAGACGGATAAGGCATTGTCGGAGCTGGAAGTCGTCAGAGAGCGGATCGAGCGGGTGAATATCATCATCGCCGAAGTCGAGTCCCGGCTTTCCCAGCTGAAGCGGGAGCGGGATCAGGCGCTGTTATACCAGTCGTACCGCGACGAAAAGATCAAAAACGAGGGATACCTGCTCCTATCGGAGCTGAAGGAAGCCCGCAGATCGCTGGACTCGCTGCTAGAGGATATCCGGGATAAGACGTCACGGCGAGAGGCGATCATCGCCGAGGTCGAGGCGAAGGTGACGACCGTGGACCGGCTCAAGGCAGAGATCCGGGCGCTGAGCGAAGTCATCACTACCAAAGGCGAAGGCGAACAGATCAAGATCAGGAGAGAGATCGAAGAGGACCGCGCCGGCATCAAAGCGTGTACCAATATCATCGACTTCTCCAAGTCCGAGACCGTGAACCGCGAGCGTGAGAAGCAAAAGCTGTTCCTCGATATCGAGGCTTCTAACGGTCAGGTCGAGGCTCTCGGTAAAAAGATCGTCGAAGACGAGCATAGAAAATCCAGCCTCGCCGGGGAATACAACCGCCAGAAATCCGCACTGGAGGAAGTGCATGGCAAGATCATGCTCATCGACTCTAAGTTCGAGGGCGTCCGGGTGAAACTCTCCGAAGTGAAGAACTCACTGGAGACGGCACGTAACCTCCGCAACGAGAAGATCCGGGAAAAGGACCGTATTCTTGATGCAGCCCGCCGCAAGCAGGACGAGGAGATGGACGCCGAGTCGGCCATCGCCTCCGGAAGGAGCGAGATCGAAGGCGTCCGGGTGGAAGGCGGCAACATCGAGCGCGACATCAAGGAACTCCAGCGGCGATCACAGGCTTTGATCGCAGATATCTCAGATATGGAGAGCGCCAGAGCACGGGCGAAGCAGGAACAGCTTGTGATCGAGTCGAATCTGCGCAAGCTCCAGGAGGAGTACGCCAGGGCGGAGGGCCGGATCAAGGCTTACGAGGAGTCTGACTACAGCCAGTCTGTCGAGACGATCCTGCAGGCCCGGAATACCCGGGAACTTCCCGGCATCTACGGCACTATTGCCGAACTGGGCAAGGTCGATGACCGGTACGCAACTGCCCTGGAGGTGGCTGCGGGGAACCGGCTCCAGAACATCGTCGTGGATAACGACGAGGACGCTTCCCGCTGTATCTACTACTTGAAAGACATGCGTAAGGGCACTGCAACGTTTTTGCCGCTGAACAAGATGCGCCAGCGGCCGCCCATGCGGGACATGAAGAGGGACCCGGGCGTCATCGACTATGCCATAAACCTGGTCGACTACAACCTGAAGTACGACGCGGCCTTCTCGTATGTGTTCGGCGATACCCTGGTCGTGGATACCCTGGAGACAGCACGGCGCCTGACTGGTTCGGTAAGACTGGTCACGCTGGACGGGGATATCGTCGAGAAAAGCGGTGCGATGACTGGCGGTTTCCGGCAGAAGTCGAAACTGAAGTTTAAGGCTTCTGAAGAGGAGCGGATTCGGACTCTTGCAGAGCAGATCACTGTGGCCGAGTCCTCGCGCGACCTGGCAGTCTCGAAAGTAGAAGCGGTTGACGGGCACATTTATAGCCTGAAGAAGGACCGCTCTGAGCTGGAATCCCAGATCACGAAACTGTCCTCCCGGAGAGACGAGATTGCGTACCGGGCCGGCAGGCTGGAAATCCTGATCCGGGAAAAAGAAGCGGCGATCGGCACGCTCCGGGATGAGCGCCGCATGCTGCGGGACGATATGATCCAGATCGAGGACTTCATCGCAAAAGCCGACGCCGACATTATTACACTCTCCACAGAGACGACGAAGCTTGAAACCGAGCTCAAAGGCTCGGAGATCCCCCGGCTTACGGAGGATGCCACTCGCATCGATGAGGAAATGCGGCGCCTGGAAAGCCGCATCAGAGACATCGAGGCGGGTATCGCATCCACGAAGATGGAGCAGGGCTTCGTACAAGCCCGCATCGAGGAGAACCGGAAACGATTACTGGACATCGATGTGAATATCGCGAGCCTGCGGGAGAAGATCGCGGAGAACGAAGCCCAGATCAAGATCCACGAGCTACGCATGGCGGACCTCTCTAAGCGGGAAAAAGAGATCGAAGCTGAACTCATTGGCCTGAAAGGCCAAAGAGACGAGATGTCCGAGGCCCTGACCAAAGCGGACCACGATCTATATGACGCAAAGCGCACGCTGGAGCGGGTCACCAGCCTGCTGAACACGCTGGAGATCTCCCGGGATGAGCATATCGGTAAGATCCGGCGGATGGAGGAGGCGGTACAGCAGCGGGGCGTAGTACCGTCCGAGGATGTGCCGCCGATCGAAAAGGTCCGGGCGAACATCAGCTTGCTGGAGCGCAAGATGCAGGACCTGGAACCGGTCAACATGCTCGCTATCACGGAGTACGACTCAGTAGAAGCCCGCCTGAAAGAAACCACTGAAAAGCGGGATACGCTGACCCGTGAACGCATGGACATCCTGAACAAGATCGAGCACTATAAGGCGATGAAGAAAGAGACGTTCATGGTCACATTTACCTCGATCAGCGCGAACTTCCGGAACATTTTCCAGGAGTTGTCAGACGGTATCGGCGAACTAATCCTTGAGAACCCGGAAGACCCGTTCGCCGGCGGCCTGACGATCAATGCTCAGCCCCATGGTAAGTCGCTCCAGCGGATGGAAGCCATGTCGGGGGGAGAAAAGAGCCTGACCGCGCTGGCATTCATTTTTTCCATCCAGCGCCACCGGCCTGCGCCATTCTACGCCTTCGACGAGGTCGACATGTTCCTTGACGGCGCGAATGCGGAGCGCGTCGCCAGGATGATCAAATCGCTTTCCGGCAACGCTCAGTTCATCGTAGTTTCGCTGCGTAAGCCCATGATCGAGTCGGCCAACCGGACAATCGGCATCGCCATGCAGGAAAACAATATCTCCAGTATCACGGGGGTAAGACTCTATGGCAATTGAGGCTCCTTCGGAGCCACAGCAGCCGCAGCCGCAGGAAGAATCTGTCGAGATTCTCCTGGAGATGGCTCGTAACGGGGAGATCGACCCGTGGAACATCGATATCATCGACATCACAGACAAGTTCCTGCGCAAGATCGAGGAACGAGAGAAGTTTGACATCCGGGTCTCGGCAAGAACACTGCTCTACGCTTCGATCCTGCTCAGAATGAAATCTGACATACTGGTGAATGCCCCGCCGCCCGCAGACGAGTACCTCGATGACGAGCCCGGCTTCGACATCGACATGGAAGAGTATCCTGTGCTGGAGCCCCGGCTGAGGCACGTAGCCGCCCGGCCGGTTACTCTGCAGGAGCTGATCGATGAGCTCAAACGAGCCGCTGCCGCGAAGGACATCAGTATGGCCCGGCAGGCCCGCCCGGTGGAAAAGCCCCACCGGAAGACGCTGGAAGAAGTGCTGGGCATCGCGCACGAAGAGGACATCGAGAAGAGCATCGTGGACATGATCCAGATCCTCGATACCGAGTTCAACTACCGGGAGTTCGTCACGCTCAACGAGCTGATCAAGGACAAGACTCCGCACGGCATCATCAACATCTACCTGCCGCTGCTGTTCCTGGCGAACCGAAAATATATCGCGCTGACACAGGAAGTCCTGTTCGAAGAGATCTTTATCAGACGAGGTGAGAAGATTGGATGAGAAAAACCTGGTGGAAGCTGCGTTATTTGCCGCAGGCAGCCCCTTGACAGATGCTCAGCTGAAGGCGATGGCAAACCGCTCCGGAGCTTTTATATCCCAGATCGTAGACCAGCTCATCGACGAATACCGATCCAGAAATTCTCCTCTTGAGATCCTTCGCCTCGATGGCAAGTACGTCATGCAGCTCAAGCCCGAATATTCGGGAAAAGTCATGAGCGTCTCGCCAAAAGAGCTTAGCCAGTCGGTCCTCAGGACCCTATCGATCATCGCCTACTACCAGCCGATACTCCAGAATGAGCTGGTCAACGTACGAGGCCAGGCAGTATACGACCACGTATCTGCACTGCTCGACCGAGGCTTGATCGAGAAAACCAAGGAAGGCCGTTCATTTACGATCACCACCACATCGGCTTTCTGCGACTACTTCGGCCTGACCCACGGCGACGTCGAATCGATCAAAAACCAGATCAAGGACAAGGCGAAGATGAAGAAGCTTACGCTGAACCAGTGGATGGAGTCCAGCGTCCCGGAAGGCGATCCGTTCGGGGCCGTGAAACTGCTCGTGCCGGTGACGAAGGAATGAAAAACCTCAGCGCCAGACCCATTGGTCTTAAAACGCAAAGCCGCAGTGGTTTGAGTTTACAAAATAAACCTTTGCGTCTCATGAAATACTTTTGTTGATGTTCCCGGTGAGCCCTGGTGTAGATGAACCTGGGAAGGTGAACGATCGCTGCGCTGTGCCTGTGCAATCCAGATTAATCTGTGGCATCTGTGTGGCACAGGCACAGCGCAGCGTTCGGATTGTTGAGTCGTACCCATGCAAGGGTCTGGTACCTGTATTCTGTTTACCTTTTATATCTGGTACAGTACAGCTTTCGATCGCGTTTTTCATAGCTTATATATCTGATCAAGACCCCGATCATCACCAGATTCTTTGCGTTTTAAATAGACTTAGTCTGGTACTGCAATTGCATGTTAATAATCAACCTGATGTTTATCCTCATAGCAACTTATTTTATATCTTTCAAATAAATATATCATCAGAGGCATTTTCATGATCATCAGGCACGCGAGCACGCCATACGGTGAAGAACCCTTCGAGATCGTCGAACGAAAAGGGCTCGGACACCCGGATACGATCTGTGACGGCATTTCTGATTCTATCTCCCGGGCGCTTTCAAGGTACTATCTGGATCACTTTGGCACTATCCTCCACCACAATGTGGACAAGGTGCTCCTGATCGGGGGCAGGTCCAGCCCGGTGCTGGGGGGCGGGGAGATCATCCGGCCGCTGAGCATCGTGCTCGGTGGGCGCGCCACCGATGAGCTGGGGGGAACGATAATTCCTGTGCATGACATTGCCAGGGAAGCAACCTCGGAATTCATGAAAAAGACCATCAGGCATATCGGTCACAACTTCACCGTCGAGCCCCGGATAAGCACGGGGTCGACCGAGCTGAAAAGCCTGGTAAAAAAAGCCGGGTCCAACGACACTTCCATGGGTGTCGGGTACGCACCACTGAGCCACATGGAGCGGGATGTCTTCGATATCGAGCGGATCGCGAGGAGCACCCATGGTTCGGGGGAGGACGTGAAGGTCATGGGCATACGCACAGGTGAACGGGCTCAGTTCACTGTCGCCGACGCCATCGTGTCCCGGTACGCTAAAAACATGGATGAATACGCAGACATCAAAGCGAATATTGCCGCCCGGGCGATCGATCATATCACTGCCCGATGGACGGACTCGTCCCTGATCGTAAATGCGGCAGACCATGGGGACAACATATATATTACTGTCACCGGCACCTCCGCCGAAATGGGCGACGACGGAGAAACCGGCCGGGGCAACCGGGCAAACGGACTCATCACCCCCGGCCGGCCCATGACACTTGAAGCCCACGCGGGAAAGAACCCGGTAAACCACGTGGGAAAAATCTATAATATGATCGCTATCAAAGCAGCCGAAGACATTGTGAAACTCGGAGTCGAAGAAGCGTACGTCTTCCTGGTCAGCAAGATCGGAGCACCCCTCAACCAGCCCCAGATCAAAGCAGTGACCATCTACGGCAAAGGGGACGAGAAAAAGATTGAGTATGCAGTGGACTACTGGCTCGAACAGATACCGACGTTTGCCGAACAGTTCATCGCTGGAAAATATTGAAATGACCACAACGATTACCCATCAACCACAACGACACAACGACACAACGATTACCCATCAACCACAACGACACATCGACACAACGATTACCCATCAACCACAACGACACAACGGCACAACGATTTTTTTAAAAAATGCTTAACTACCAATCGATATGATGGCAATCGTCGTGCTGTTGTGCCGTTGTGGTAAAAAAGTTGTTGTGTTTGTATGTTCTATAAAAACGGTATTTTATCTACCGTAGTCCCCCACAATAGGTATCTTCTCTCCGCAGGCGGGGCACTTTTTATCCGTCGGGATGGAGTAGCGCATGATCTGGAACCCGTAGCGTTCGATGAGTAGTTCGCCGCATCTGGGGCACCAGGTGCTTTCGTATTTGTGGCCGGGGGTATTGCCGAGGTATACGTAGTTGAGGCCTTTGGCTTTGGCGATCTCGTGGGCTTTTTCCATCGTTGGCAGTGGTGTCGGCCCTATTTCGTCCATGTGGTACATGGGGTGGAACCTGGTAAAATGTACTGGCGTATCCGGCCCTAGCTTATCGAAGATCCACTTTGAAAGGTTTTGGATCTCCTCCGGGCTGTCGTTCATGCCGGGGATGAGGAGGGTGACCACTTCTATATGCAAGCCATAGTCCCGGGCGGTGATCGTTGATTCCAGCACGGGTGCCAGCTTTGCTTTGCATACTTTGCGGTAGAAACTCTCGGTGAAAGCCTTGATATCGACCCGGTACGCATCGAGTCGGCCTTTCATGACTTCCATGTGCTCAGGGGTCGCATAGCCGTTGGTCACATAGATGGTCTTCATATCTTTTTGATGAGCGAGGTCAGCGCAGTCCCGGGTGTACTCGATCCAGATAGACGGCTCGTTGTATGTCCAGGATAGGCTTCTACACTGGTTCCGGGTGGCATTTTTTACTGCTTGCTCAGGGAGGAGATCGCTGGCGTGGATAGTCTCGATGTCCGCCTGGGAGATAGTCCAGTTCTGGCAGTGCTCACAGTGAAAGCTACAGCCTACGGAACCCATCGAGTACGAGTAGCTGCCGGGATAAAAGTGGTATAAGGGTTTCTTTTCGATGGGATCGCTGGCTACGGATGTAACGGTTCCATAGATCAGGGTAAACATTTTTCCATCGATATTTTTTCGGGTCCGACAATTGCCAGACCTGCCTTTCTGGATACGGCACCGGTACGCACAGACGTTACATCGTGCCATTTCATCGCCTGTCGGTTCCCACAGGATGGCTTCCTTGAGCATTTTGGATAACTCCAGACTATAATAAATTGATACGGCTTAAATCATTTTATATTTTATTGCGTAGCCCTGGTGGATCGCCGCCTTCCGCGGGCACTTTTTCAAAACTTGAGGGGATCGGGCTTGTTGAACTCGGTTATCAATATTATATCTTATGGTGGGGTACAATTGATGGATAATAGGATAGGATTTATATACTCCCTGCTAATAGTAGCTAATCGATAAGCTTACAGACACAGCGTGTGTTTGCAATGGTGTTAGGGAACAATGCCCTAAACAAAGCCGTTATAAGGGCTTGCAGTTAAAACACCGCTTGAATTACCGATAATACGATAAAATATTTGTAGATAGAAAATCTAAGTTCAGAAGGTCGGAAGGTCGAAGGATGAAAAAAGTAATTGCCCTCTTATTAATCAGTTTCTTTGTTTTACAGCTCGTTGCCGTACCCAGCGTGTATGCGGCAAGCCTGCCATTCACTGCGCTTGGGACTGTTCTCGATAGACATGGTTCGCCGGTGAAGGGTGCAACAGTCACCCTGTACGATGGCATTTACCAGGAAATCGGAAAGACAACATCCGATGAGATGGGTAACTTTGGCTTCACCAACGCGATTGCCAACAGCCCGGGTTGTAAAGCCACAATTTCATTTAAAGACGGAAAAAAAGAATATAAAATAGACCTTTCGAATACGATCTGGTACCCGACAGATCAGGGCATCATCAAGTTTGACCCATTGTACACAACGCTGATCGACTACCCAGCACCTGAGTATGGTTATATCTGGGGATTAATGCAGCAGGATGGGGCAGGCCAAAAAGCTCTGGGTAATGGTGTTGTTTACGTGGCAAGCGGAGATCTGAAATATTACGCGTTTACTGATGCCAACAAAGGTACGTTTTTAATGCGTTTGCCTGTTGGTCATTACCGGGTATGGGGCCAGTATAAGCAGAACGGCATGGTCTTCCAGTCTTCTGTCAAAGAGGTAGACGTAGCGGGCGCCTCTAACTACCTGGACGTCAATAACATTGTCGTGTCAGTACCTCTCACCTCGGCTACGAGTAACCCTAACCCGGAAAATATGCCGACGTCTACACTCCAGAATTCGATAAGCGGCTATGTCACCTATAAGGATGGTAAGCCAATCCCTGATCAGATCGTGTCACTGTACCAGGCTACTGACGATGGTATGAGCGGCTACCTCAAGAAAGGGGAAATCAAGACCGACGCTAATGGTTATTATCAGTTTTACGGGGTCGAAGTGACCGCCGATGCGCCAGACAATGGCCCCATTTATGGTTCGAAGAGCTATAACCTTACGATGGTTTACACCGACTCAGAAGGGCGGACATACCCTGACAGCAGAAAGATCACGCTGAATAACCCTAACTTCATCACCCAGGATGCGAACGCCGATCAGCGAACACGCAATCCAGTCGTCAACTTTAGTGTTCAGTACTCCACCCAGGGTTGGGTGAAAATCAATACGGATACGCCCGACGCCAAAATATATGTAAATGACAAACAGATCTTGGGCAGCGACGGTAAGGCAGTTACCCTGCCGTACATCGCTTACTTAGATCCTAACAGCTACACGATTCGAGTCTCATCTCCTGGCTACGAAGATCGGAGAATCCCGGTAATCATCATGGAGAACCAGCAGACTGAGGATGTGTTCGTACACCTAGATAAGTCGACGTTCCCCACCTGGGTACCGACGGCTGCGGCAGTGGCAGTTATACTAATCGCCGCGCTGGTGTCCTTGGTCGTGGTCTTCACGAAGCGCCAGATGATCTTTGGCATGCTCGGAGGAGTCATCGTACCGTTGAAGAGCGTGTTTGGCAAATCGATCGGCAATTACAAGACCTCCAGCCAGGCGAAGAAGGCCCATAAGGCCCAGATGGCTGAGGTTCGCAAGGCAGAGCAAGCTAGGATGGCCCAAGTGCGCGAAGCGTCCATCGCATCACAGGCGAAGATCGAAGGTAAAAACCGGGACCACGAGAAGGCGTTCACCGCAAAGGCTGAGCAGCCCCGGCTTCCGGAATACCGTGGCGGCGCGGAAGAAGATGAAAAACCGAGCATGGTCACGGCCCGCGATATCTACAAAAAGCAGGATCGGTCATCGGTGGAGCGCATATCTAGCTCTCATGCCAGCAAGGGTCCGGTACCGCAGGCTCATTCACCGGCACATGAACACAAATCGTCCATGGCTGCAGAGCCAGACGGTCGCATACGTGTTCCTAAGTCGATGCCAATCGGAAGAGACCAGCCGCCTGCAACTAGCATAAATGATAAGGAAAAGGCAATTAGATATATTCGTGAGCATCCGGACGGAGTATCATTCATCCAGATGAGCAATGACCTGGAGATCTCCCCGAACACGCTTACCATTATCACCAAAGAGCTCGTCATCAACGATGACATAGAGAAAATCAAGGGAGTTTACTACTATAAGTCCCATGGTTCCTCGTCCGATGACAGTTCATCGTCCGTAGTCGTATGGAGGCTAGACGGGGAAGAATAAGAGGGTGGATGTGAAATGGCTGAGAATTATTGTCACGTTAGTAAAATGTTCACAGACGGCAGCGGAGGCCTTGAATTGACGGGTACCAGCTTTGTCGACTCTGGCTTTGTCAAGAAACGTTCAAACGATGCAGTGCCAATCGGCCTCAAGATCGGTTCGACACGTACTGTACTGGTCATGCCCAACTACGAGGGCAGCCTGGATATCGTCCGCACGCTCACATGCGTCGCCCGGTACAGGGATCTGTTCACTGGCAAGCTCGCCACCAAGTTCGGAGACGAGGCGGCAGAAGAGTACGCCGATTCAGTCTATTTCATGTTCCGCGCAGGGCTGCCGCAGGATGACGACAGTGTCAAGCTTGCCGCCCAGTTTATCGAGTACCTGGTGTACCGGTACAACATCCCGGAGAACAGCTACGTCACACTTGCTCACCCGGCTGTGGAGAACGAGCGTGGCAGGAAAAACCTGAAAGAGATCATCTCAGGCATGTCCATCGGCCGAACCGGCAGACAGGCATGGTCCGAGGCGTTCTGCGGGGCTATCCCGGCTTTCGATGGCCTGGAAGCGATCAAGAAGACGTTCATGAGCGTCAATATGGGCTCTACCACGCTGGAGATCAGCGCGTTCAGGAACGGCGAGCCGGTTCACACGGTGACTCTCGGTACGATAAGCGGAAATCTCGTCGACAGGAAAATCCGTTTAGGTGTCCAGAACGAAACCCAGGGTATCGTGAACATCGATCTCAACACAGCGAGAAAATATAAAGAAGAGTTCGCTAATTTCATCGAATACAAGCCGGTATATGACTCGGTCCACATACATGACCGTGGCCAGTATGGCTTCAAGATCGAGAAGAGCATCATGAAGCCGGTGGAAGAGTACGTCAACAACGTCATCGAAGCGATCATGGAGAACTTCTTCCCGCAGCTGGCACAGGACCATTATCAAACCTATAAGCGGGTCCTGACTGAGCCAATCATCCTGACAGGCGGCATGGCCTGCATACCAGGCCTGAGGGAGAGAATCCAGCAGTTGCTATCCGATGAGCTTGAACAGAAGATCTCGGTCATCTCCAGCGAGAGGCCGGACCTGGCACCTGCCATCGGGGCATTCAGGATCTCCGAGTATACGCTCAACTATAAAGAATAAGGGGATCCAGTCCCCTTACTGATTTTTAACTAAAAGCATTTATATCGGATTATCGTTTCTTTATGAGTATGCCTGCAATCTCATCGGATATCATCAACTGGCTTAGAATCGCTGTATGTCTGGCAATTCTAGGGTATTCCTGTGTGACCGACTGGAGGTCCAGGCGAGCGCCGCCGATACTCTGGGAAGTGATGACGGCTGCCGGCGTAATCTTACTATTAGTAGAAATTTTCATATCCTCGTACGATGCCAGATACGAAGTGCTGTTCTTCTTTGCCATCAGCTTTTGTATTATTTACCTGCTGGTCAATTTCATTTATTATCTGTTTAACAACGTCTTGAAGGGGGCATTCGGGGGAGCAGATGCCAATGCGCTCTTAGCGTTATCAGTACTCTTCCCCTATTATCCGTTTATGGATATGCTGAACAGCTCGTTACCACTGGTAAAATTTCCGATTACCCCGATCTTTACCTTAGCCGTCTTTGGAAATGCGCTTATACTCAACATTGTCCTGCCGGTATCGATCTTCCTGTATAACGTATACAAAGTACCGTTCGCCGAGCTGAGGGCTAATTTAGGAACCGCATTTTTCGGCTATAAGATGAAAATCGGGGACTTGAGGGACAAACATGTCAGGCTGATGCATACCTACGAGGAAGAAGACGGCGAAGTCAGCAGAAGGTTCTCGATGTTCAAGTACCCTGAACTGGATGATAAGCTGTATAAACAGCTGGTAAAATGGAGTAAAGAGGGTAAAATTCCCGATCAGTTATGGGTTACTCCCAAGATTCCCTTATTGATCCCTATCACCCTCGGCGTGATCGTAGCCCTGGCATACGGGGATATCATGACACAAATCATCTTCTGGGTCATGGGGTTGATTTAACAAAACCGGTTCAGCCGGTGGAGTCGGTGAAGCTGTGCCGACTGTAAAATATTTAAGCAACAAGACCGGTATGTATTTAGTTCACATTAATTTAGTTTTATAACGCAGGAATGGAGCAATAACGATGGCAACCATAAATGAACAATCCGTGCTGGACGTTCTTGAGCTGTTGCTGACCGCGGAGATTTATAACAACTCCGGGGCACTGACCGAGGACGATCTCCCGCCCAGCATACGTAAACATTACTGGGATACGAAGACTAAGACAGTGCCACGCCCGATCAAGGTCATCGACTCGGACATCAAGGCGATCCTCAACCTGGACGACGCCAAGCCTATCATGTCTTCACTGCCGTTCGTCAACTTCGACGAATTCGGCTCGATCTATACATTGACAGTGCTGGACCTCGGCACCAAGTGGTTCGCGAAGAAGGATGTAAAAGACCGGATCAACGTCAATCCGGTGCTGGCCTACTATTATCAGAACTACGGTACGTTAAGCGTGGATTATAAAGAAGTCAAATCCAGGAACCCGCCCAAGGAATCCGACCGGGCCTGGATCGAAGGGCTCAGCAAGGACGTAGCTTCGGAAGGCGGCGAGGAAGGCGTGGACATGCTGAAGCTCGTGCACGTCTTCGCCCCGGAAGACGTCAACCAGAAAATCGACGACATCGTCCTTACCCAGGAGCAGGAGGCTGAAGTCGAAAAGATCGTCAAAGCGATCGAGTACCGTGACTACCTCCGCAAGATCGGCCTCCGGGAAATCGGTAAGCTGCTGTTCGTCGGCCCACCGGGCACGGGCAAGACCTCCACGGCCCGAGCGATGTCCGCCCGGCTAGGCCTGCCGTTCCTGGAAGTAAAGCTGTCGATGATCACCTCGCAATACCTTGGGGAAACGTCCAAGAACATTGACAAGGTGTTCGAGCTGGCCAAGCGGATGAGCCCCTGTATCCTGTTCATCGACGAGTTCGACTTCGTGGCGAAGACCAGAACATCCGATGAACATGCCGCCCTGAAACGGGCAGTCAACACGCTCCTGAAGGCTATAGATGACATTAGCCTGGTCAACGACGGTGTACTCCTCATCGGAGCTACCAACCATCCAAAACTATTGGACAGCGCAGCGTGGCGCAGGTTCGACGAGATCGTCATGTTCCCGCTACCCGACGTCGACATGAGAGAGAAGATCTTCAAGATGGTACTGGAGCCCATCGAGGGCACGTTCGACACAGCCGAGCTCGCGTCCCAGACCGAAAACTACTCCGGCTCAGACCTGCGCCTGGTCGTCCGGGAAGCAGTGCTCAACGCGCTGACCGAGGACAGGACCAAGCTGACCCAGAATGACATGGTCAGGGCAGTCAGGCAGTTCGAGGCAAGGATTAACCTAAGACTGAATGACGGGCAGAGCAGCTGAACTCAGCTGTTCATTGCAAGTGTACAAAGGCACAACCCTTTAAAAATTGGGTTGTGCCATGTGCGATTTTTTATATTAAATCCTAAAGTTCTTCGTCCACTCTGGCGGCTGCGGTGCCTCATCCGTCTCCAGCATTGCCTGCCAAGCTTCATCGGTAAGACGATCGCTCATGGGGTGCTTGAATTCGTAATAGCTGAACGCTGCCCCTGTCAGTAGTGTAAGCTTGCCTTCGACCGGAGCAATCACCAGTAGCTCATATGGCTTGCCTACTCCTTCTTCGAGTACCTGCCCGGAGTTAGAGTCTGTGTGCACGTCCGCGACGACTGCCATTTTTTTGTCAGTGTCGCTCTCGATGGCATCTGACGTTTCCTGCGAGAATGTTGTGATGCTTTCAAGCGTACCTCCGATATTCTTGATCAGGCTGTAATCCTCAGTGGATAAAGTGGTTCCAGTCAACTCTTTTTCCGATATGGCTTTGAGTGATACAAGGAGCGTATGTAGCCTGTTCAGCTTATCCGAGAACTCGTCTGCCAGCAGACCTCTGGCTGTCAGCCCGTCGATGGTCATCCTGGACAGCGACGCCAGCCGGCCATACAGCTCGGCGTTTGGCTCTACGTATCCTTTCACTTCTTCTTCCCTGGGCATCACCGCCGAGGCCAGGACTGTGTAGCTTTGCTTGGCGTACAGGATTGTGTCGTGCCTGAGCTCGGTCCAGCTTCCCAGTGCAGTATTGATGTCTTTGTCCACCCAGGCCTGGCTCGTCATAAATGATGGGTAGCCGTCGCCTTTTTCATTAAGGAGGGCCAGTAGGCTGTATAGCCAGCTCCAGTACAGGTTCTGGGTCCACGTAGCCGCATCCAGGGCTGCAAATTCTGCCTTGAGGGCGTCGAACTGTTTGTTGTAGTTCTCGTACTGTGTCTCATGATACACTGTGTCCAGAATCTGGTAAGCTCTCTTTGAGCCCAGCACGCCCATAACGTCGAGGCCCAGGGGGAATGTCCTCGGGTCTACCTGGGTGCCGACCTTGTCGTACACAAGGCCCTGGAATATGTACGAGTCGGGAATAAAGCGCTGGCCCATCAGCCTGAAGCCTTTCAGGAGCTTTTTCTCCTGGTTGTCCACAATCAGGCCCGAGATGATCCTGGGTGCTTTCAGCCCGGAAGCTTTTTCGACGAAGGTCAGCACTTTGCCATCGTCCTTTAAATCGGATAGCGAGACCTGGCTACCGTATACCTCCTGGATGAGTGGCGTGTAATCGTAGATCGACAGGTCGTCCGTCTCGCCCACATAGAATACGGTCGGATCATAGACAGATTTCCAGAGGTCTAGCGCTCTGCCTTTTAACGCCAGCGTGACCATGATCGCCCGCCGGGTGCTGTCCAGGTCGGGCTCCGCGACTGTCAGTCCCTGTTTATACAGGTTGAACGCCATCCGGCCGTACCACATAAGAGCTTTAAAATACTTTTTCAGTGTATCATTCCGGGTATAGTGGCCCCGGGGCACGTACTGGCTGTAGTCTTCCTTTTTGCCGAATATCGGCGAGTCGTCAAAGCCCGCGTGGGCTTCGATAAGGGCCAGCTCTTTTTCGGCCAGGCTCCTCGCGTCTGCTGGCACGCTATCCCAGGTGCCTGTGAGTAGGTTCTGCGCTACGGCGAAAAAGGCAACGTTTTTCAGGCACAGGCTCTGGAGTTCGGGTATGCCGGCGTTCAGCTGTGCCAGGGATTCCCGGAGGAGTAGCTGTGTCATCTCGATCGCAGCAGGGCTGAGTTTACTTACTTCCAGGATTCGCAGCGTATAGTCAAAGAGGATGTGGTAGGTGTGAAGGACGGCGTCAGTGGTCACGATGACCGGGGTGCCGCGGTCTTTACTGTGCTTGTAGATCTCGTACACCTGGTCGTAGTGCGAGGGCTGAGCCAGAAACAGATTGCGTGTCAATAAGTCTTTTACCGTGTCTGTCAACGCCAGGTTTTCTGCACCTGCAACTGCGGAGAGATTGTCAACGGTGTATGCCGGCAGCGAGGGAGTGACGCCGACCGGCAGAGGCGCAAACTCTGCAAACTTCGTGGATATATTGCCTTGTATAGTGTAGGTCGGGCTGGTACCAGGTGACCCGGTCGCGCTCTTCGTACTACCGCCAATGCAGCCAAGCACACTTGAACTGAATATGATTGCCGTTGCCGCACCTGCCGTCTTGAGAAACTTACGTCTGTTCATGCTCCCGTCTGTCATACCGATCGATATGATCTCTGTCGGCGGTTATTATAAAAGTTCCTTAAGCTACGGCCTCTGTCGTACCTATAGGCCGTCCAGTGTCCTTGATCTTTGTCGCCAGCAGACGACCCAGCTCTTCGACTTTCTTTATGCCCTCGTCCCCCGGCGGACCGTGCACATCGACTGCCCCAACAACCTCAATCCTCGTGGGCCGGAGTATCTCCTGCGCATGCTTCAGAGCTCCGCCTCCCCACCCATACGACCCCAGGAAGGCGGCATACTTCGCAGGCGGCTTGAGAATGTTCACCAGGCTGGCGGCATAGGCCGCAAGTGGATGTAATCCCCCGATGACGGTGGGCGAACTCAGCACTATGGCTCTCGAGTCGACCAGCTCTCTGGCTAAATCTCCCACATCAGTGACTGTAAGGTTGAATAGCCTGACCTCGACGTCTTCAGACGAAAGAGTTTCGGCCATCGTCTTCGCCATGCTATCCGTAGAACCCCACATGCTTACATAAGCGATAACTACCTTCTCCCTGGTCTCCCCGGCCGTCCACGTCTGGTATTGCTCCAGAATCTGCTGAGGGCTGCGATATATCGGCCCATGGCTAGGGGCTATAATCCCGATGTCCATGCCCCGGATTTTTTCCATAGCTTTTGCACCCATGCGCCGGTATGGCATCATGATCTCCCCGAAATATCTCTGGGCAAGCGGGATCAGGTCCTCTACTTCGTCCTCGTAGAGTCCGTCCGCCGTATGGGCCCCGAAAAAGTCACAGGAAAAGAGGATCCGGTCCTCGTTCAGGTAAGAAAACATGGTTTCAGGCCAGTGAAGCCAGGGAGCCTCGATGAAGCGCACGGTCTTGCCTCCGAGGTCCAGGCCGTCGCCATCTCCGACGACTTTGATTCGACTTTCCGGCACTTTAAAATAGGTGCCTGCCATCTCCGCTCCCTTCCTGGTCGTTACCAGCACAGCCTTTTCACTTGTCTCCATGATCAGCGGTATCGCGCTCGCGTGGTCCGGCTCCGCATGGTTCATGATCAGGTAATCTATTTTCGTCACATCGCCCACGCAGTTGATCTTATCGCACAACTCGGCGTGAAACCCCGGGTTCACCGTATCTACCAAAGCCGTTTTATCCTTGCCTACCAGCAGATACGAGTTATAGGACGTACCCTGGGGCAGCGGGACCAGCGCATCGAACAACCTGCGATTCCAGTCTCTGGCACCTACCCAGAAGACATCCTTCTCGACCATCGAGACATAGTAGGGCTTCATCAAGGCTCCTCGATCAACAATTTATAACGTTATATTTATATAATTAGTCTGAAAGTACGCCGAACCACGTTGGTTTAAAAACCCAAAAACGCCAAAGAGTCAAACCGCCACTCATCTCAGCCTGATTGTTCATCCTTACCCGACAATGTCCCTCGACGTCGAACGGCTTACTTGTACCCGGGCCGGATCTCGGTGCATCCAAAGGTTTTTATCCCCTTTCACTTATTTACCTCTGATGCGCACAATAGACTGGGATCAGAAGAAAAACTGCATAACGATCATTGATCAGACCCTTTTACCCGAAAAGCTGGCCCTCTATGAAATCCGGGACCTCGAACACCTTCAGGAGGCTATTTTGAGCATGCGGGTGCGAGGTGCCCCGGCTCTCGGCGCCGCAGGCGGATTCGGCGTTGCATTGATCGCGCGCAATATCAAGTCCAAGAACGTTCCTGACTTTGTCAAGCAGCTCAGATCCGATACTCTAAAACTAAAAAATACCCGGCCTACGGCGGTAAACCTGTCCTGGGGCGTGGAACGTATCCTCAGCCGGGCGCTGGATTCGGATGACGTGCAAACCATCCGTGACATCGCGCTCGAAGAGGCGAAGATGCTGGCTGAGGACGATGTGATGCGCTGCCGGGAGATGGGTGACCACGGGGCGAAGCTCCTCAATGACGGCGATACTGTGCTGACTCACTGCAATGCAGGCCGGCTGGCCTGTGTGGACTGGGGTACTGCCCTGGGAGTGGTGCGCTCCGCAGTCGCCGCAGGCAAGAAGATCAAGGTCGTCGCTTGCGAAACAAGGCCGCTGAACCAGGGCAGCAGGCTCACTGCCTGGGAACTGGCGGAGGACAATATCCCCGTGACTGTGATCGGCGACGATATGTCTGGCTACGTGATGCGGAAAAAGATGATCAATGCGGCTATCGTAGGCGCCGACCGCATTGTCGAGGACGCCGTCTTCAACAAGATCGGCACGTATACGCATTCAGTACTCGCGAAGGCCCACGGTATCCCCTTCTACGTGGCTGCTCCCCTGTCCACCTTCGACTTCAGGAGGCGGGAACGGGACGTAATCATCGAAGAGCGCAGCCAGGACGAGCTGAGCCGCTGCGGCAATCGGCAGCTGACGCCCGCGGGCGTCCGCGTCATGAACCCGGCATTTGACGCCACGCCAATGGAAAACATCTCGGCGATCATCACGGAGGAAGGCGTATTCCGGCCTCCCCTCGATTTCCGGGCTCTAGAAAAGTTGAAGATGTAAATAGCGTATATGTGAGGGGAGATCGATGGGATACCGTTATAATACACCGGAAATGAAAAAGGCTGTCGAAACTGTCATCGACAAGATCGAGAAAAACGTAGAGCTGAAAGAGTACTACCTGTCCGGCCTGCAGCATGTCTACCGTGTAGACGACCAGTACCTGTTAATCCTGCGCTACAGTAAAAACAAGGAAGGGCACTTCTTCTTCTCGATCCCCGCCGAGTTCCTCAACAACCTGAGTATCAAGCACATAGTGCTGATCTGCGAAAACGCAGACCATGTCATCGTGTTGCCGTCCTCACAGCTGAACGACTTGCTAGAAGACGTGGAGCCTGGCAGCAAAGGCTGGACGATCGACGTCTACGACAAGGAAGGCTGGGAGATGAAGATCGTCAAGACGGAGAAAGTCCTCTATATTGACAACTACGTTAACGACTTTGATCTCATCTACTCCCGGAGCACGGCGCTTTTAGGCAAGTCTGCCATGCTGCTGATCTGCAAGGACAAGCCCGGAGTCCTCCGGGACATCGCCGGCATGATCGCTAAACACGGCGGTAACATCACCTATACCCAGCAGTTTATCATCGACAAGGGGCAGAACGAAGGGAAGTCTTCGCTCTACATCGAGGTCGAGAACGTCAAGGATATCGACGATCTCGTCGTCGCGCTGGAAAAGCTAAACATCGTGGAAGAGGTCTCCACACACGCCCCGATGGAACGCATCTTCGGTTCCCGTGTCATCGTCATCGGGGGCGGAGCGCAGGTCGCCCAGGTCGCGGCAGGTGCCATTAACGAAGCAGACCGGCACAACCTGAGGGGCGAGCGTATCAGTGTGGATACGATTCCGCTGGTGGGCGAGGACAACCTGGCCGACGCCGTCGAGGCTGTAAAACGCCTCCACCGGGCCCAGATACTCGTATTAGCCGGCTCTATCATGGGCGGCCGGATCACCGAAGAAGTCCAGAAGCTGCACGACGAAGGCATGCCCGTCATCTCGTTAAATATGGCCGGCAGCGTACCTGACGTCGCAGACCTCGTGGTCACCGACCCCATCCAGGCAGGCACCTTCGCAGTCATGCACGTGGCAAAGACCGCGGTGTTCGACATAGACCGGGTCCGGGGTAAAAAGTTCTAAAGCCGCTGAAACAGCGGCTTTTCAAAATAAAACCACATTTTTCTTTGCGATCACTACAAGCATCCGACTAGACACTGATCGGATACAATGGTGAAGCATAAAAGCGATAATTTCTCCTGTGGTGCAGCATTGATATTTTTGATATACGTGCTCGTGTTAGTCGGTTTCACAGTTTACACGCTATCCTGAAATATGTTCTATTCAGGTTTTACTTCTTCCCTTACCGGCGAGCCCGATC
>CAZJRS010000036.1:0-32602 GCA_964548585.1 uncultured Methanocella sp.
TGTGTAGCACAAAAACACTAAAGACTCTTTTTTAGAGGGACACTAAAACTCAAAAACCCAAGGTATCACGGCTAAGCTACAAATGGCACTAACTCACGATTTAAATCACGAAGGATCACGAAGTACACGGTTATTAAAACACGAACAAGTTCCGCTAAGTGACACTAACTGCACCAAATTAAAGCACGGTAGCCGTTACTTGCAGGTTTATTTACCGCTGCCAATGAATTCTTTATGGATACCAGCATGGAGAAGGGCGTTATCAGGATAATACTCTGTGACCAACCAATAGTCCAGTGTCAATCTACCGATGGCAGATGTTATCACTACCCGTGTTTTGATTTGGTGTCGTTCGTGTCACTTCGCGGAACTTGTTCGTGTTTTAACAGCCGTGCAATTAGCGCATTTCGTAATTTAAATTGTGTATTTGTCCGATTAGTGATTTAGCCGTGATACTTAGAGCCTTAGAGTTTTTGTGTCCCTCTAAAAAGTTTTTCGTGTTTTTGTGATACACACCATAAACCCAGACAAACACACCATAAACCCAGACAAACACACCATAAACCCAGACAAGGCCTCACACCACGATAGAACAGATAAAACACCAAGCACGGGGACACTGGTAATCTGTGACCATGGCACAGCGCAGCGATCGTATTGCTGAGTGGCCCCGCATTAGCAGGGGCAGAAGTTACCCACACGAAGTTAACTAGAACCGAAAATATTGTCGGCTATATAGTTTTCATGCTAAAACTATAACCTTTACCAATTAATCATTACTTATTGTGAGTGAACCATGGAACAGGAACACGCAAGAGTGATGGATTACGTATACACACACCCGTACCGCTCGATCACCGACATAGCTGATGCGCTAAACATGGGGGTCGAGAAGGTCGAGTTCATAGTGAATAATTTACATAACGACTGGAAAGTTAGCATAGTTTACGACCACTTCGACTCCCTGTACGGGTACACTAAATATGACAGCCCGCTGGTCGAGCCCGGGATCGATAGTAAATAGTTTATCATCTCTTGACCCTTTATACAATAGTCCTCTCTGACCTCCCGACCTCTCTGACCTCCCACTAAAAACGTTCTCCGGGACCTCCTTTACCTCAAAGACCTCTATCCTCCAGACCTCCGGGCACTCCCTGACCTCAAGGCTTTTCATATGCTAAACCTGAAATGTTACTGTTAATCACCAGTGAGAAAAGCAGGGTCAATTCCAAAATGACTTTAATACTAGAGAGACACTTTAACGCCTGAGATCGATATGAGCAGCGGTAAATGGGATACTCCCGAACTGGCAGAGCGCTACGACCGGATCAGCGACAGCCAGCTGGAGAAGGGGACTATGCTGGTAGAGCGCATGGGCATCCGAACCGGCGATCGTGTCCTGGACGTGGGGTGTGGCACCGGCAGGTTAGCCCTGCAGGTCTCCCAGCTAATCGGCCCTTCGGGCTGCATTGTCGGCGTGGACCCTTCGCCTCAGCGTATCTGTGTGGCGACTGAAAAGCTGGTGGGGCATGAGCCCCGAAATGTCCGTTTTCTGATTAAAAGCGGGGAAGATCTGAGCGGCCTTTCGGACTGCACCTTCGACCACGTCTACTACTCCTCAGTATTCCACTGGATCGAGGATAAGCCCGCAGCTCTCAGGGAAGCCTACCGGGTACTAGCCCCTGGCGGCAGGATCGGGATGACAACGGGGGACCGGGACAACCAGCTAACGGTAGGGGCTATCTCTAACAAGCTCTTCGCCGAGCCCTCTTATGCCGGGAAGGTACGGCTGGAAGCCGCTTCCAACAAGCCGGTCACTCACGGAGAACTGAAAGCCCTCCTGGCAGAGGCGGGCTTCACAGACATCCGGGTCGAGCTCCACGAGCGGATGCGGTACTTCCCGACGTCCGCCGATGCGCTGGGCTTTGCCGAGGCGAACTCCGCCGGCAGCATTTTCAGGCACGTCCCGGAAAGCCTGCGAGATCAAGCCCGTAGGGACCTTTCCGCCAGACTGGAACACCTCAGGACTCCCGAGGGCATCGGACTGTCGACCAACAGCCTGGTGGCCATCGCGATAAAACCAGAGTAGCATCCACCTAAGATATCCACCCTGGCGGTGAATTGCGATTCAACAGTACGATCGTCTTTCTTCCCATGTTACTAAACAACATGTTTCTCCGATCAGGTTCCTGGTATACAACATGTACCACGCTTGCCAGTATTCAGATCCATTTCCATCTTTTGGCCAGGTACAGGATCACCAGATCAGTAATCACAAACGTGGATATCAGCGCGTACCCGAATGCGTTGATGCCGTAAACCGGGGTAAGGAGAAAGGTCTGTCCCAGAAGTGCCAGGAATATGATCAGGTTGAGGAGTATGATGGCATTGACATTCATCCTGATATTAAGCACGGGGGTGAACAGGGAATAGATCGTGTAAAAGAAGCTGGAAATGATGATGAGCTTCATGAGTTCCAGTCCCTCGACGTATCGCTGCCCGAAAAACCCGAGGATCAGGCCTCCGAACAGGAAGAAGAATATGGCTCCGGGTATAAGTATCGAATATACGCTCATGGCTGCCTTGATGAAGTTTTTCCGCAGGTTCTCCCCGTAGACGCCTTCCACGAAGAACGATGTGCTCAGAGCTATCGGGATCTGGAGTAAAAAGTTACCCAGGGTATAGGCGATGAAGTAGATGGCAGCTTCCGCTTCGCCCAGCTGGTGGGATATGATGAGCGGTATGGTCAGAAAGGCTGCGTTGTACAGGATGATGGCTACGTAGTTCCTGGATGATGTCTTGAAAGACTTTTTTATGTATTCCATGTCAACTTTCAGGTTGACTTTGACAAACTTCTTCAGGATCAGGATCACGAAGATGAAGGCGTACAAATACGATAGCACATTGGCCGTGAAAATGCCGAAGAACCCCAGGAATGGCAGCAGGAACAGGAACGGGATCTTGGAGAGGTAGAGGACGTTCTGGACGAAGGTGTACTTGGCATCTCTCATGGCTATGAATGTCTGCGATGTCACGGTACCTACGGCTCCGAGGGCGATGAATAGCAGGAAGACCGATATGTACTCCGGACTTTGGAGTGTCACAAGATCCGGGGAAACGTATTTCGCCGCTACCACGTACAGCAATCCCAGAATTAACGCAGTGGAAACTATGACTACCAGCGATGTGTTAAACACCTTGTTTTTATTGTAGTGGTTGAAATAGCGCAAGAGTGATATCTCGAATCCCATCGTAGAAAAGGCGAGGACCAGTGAAGCGGCTGATATTAGTACGACCGCGTTGCCTACATCGTCCACTGTGTAAAATTTTGCGGCAAACGCCCAGAAGACGAAGCCGGTGACCATGCTCAGCACCTTGTTGGTGATCATGAAGAACGAATTTTTATAAAACGGGTCAACCAGGCTGCGTTTTAAGCCGCCATAGTACTGTTTGACGACGGTGCTCATATTATTTATCAATTATATAGTTATATTAACTAATATATAATATTGTTCAATGGCTATGTCACCATGCGTAAGGACCACCGCCTGTGGTTGAGATGTGGCAGCTTACGAGCCGGAGCTACTGGGTTTCTCTGCCCGATATCCGCCCACCCGGACAGCATATTTGGGGTTCGACCACTAAATTATTATATAGTTAAATATTAATATAATAAGTAATATAATTGGTAAGGAGCGTGATTCGCATAGATATCAACCATTATTACAGAATCACATTCGAAGTAATAAAAGAACGAGGGGTCGTTTATCTATTCGAATATATGCTTATCGCAGATGCCGATATGGTCATGCGAAACCTGAACCAGTTCTACTCCTATGTTTATTCGAGGCTATTCAAAGCGCCGCTGGTGCACGTTGTCGGAGACAGTCACTCCTGGGCATTCAAACGACACCGGTCATTTATCATCCATAACATCGGGCCGGCAACTGCTTACAATCTCGTCAACCAAAACAGCACGATCCAGTCTAATAAAAAGCTTTTCGATGTCATTGATCGTATCGATGTTAAAAAAGACCTTGTAGTCCTCGTCTTCGGGGAGATCGACTGCCGGGTGCATTTTTATAACCAGTATATGAAGCACAACGGGAAGATATCGCTGGATAAGCTGATGGATATGACCATCGCCAACTACGGGACAGTTCTCTGCCAGCTGAAGGAACGGGGGATCAACTTCCTGGTTTACGGGGTGCTTCCCGCTTCAAAGTGCATCATCCGTTTTCCACCGTACGCGACAAAAAAGATCCGGGAAGACCTCTTGAACAGTTTTAAAAATAACTACCCGTACCAGGCTTCGCCCGAGCTACGCAGTACCATTAACTACCAGTTCAATGAAAAACTGAAAGCGTACTGCGAGGAGCGCGGGTTCAAGTATCTCAACATCTACTCGGTGGTGGCCGATGAGAACGGCTTCATCAAAGACGAGTTTGCCGCGGACGAGATCCACGTCAACGGGAAAATAATGCCGTACGTCAAAGATATGCTTGAAAAAGAGTGCGACATCAAGACCTGAGCGGCGAATCCTGCACTTCTTCTACGCTGATCTATAACCGGTTGTTTGTTGTTTCCTCTGATCTGTTGATAAATGCTTTTATCCTTGCCTGACGCAGTACCTATGAAGGCGTTTTAATGATTCAACGGTTGTCGCATGTTACCATTATTGTCCGGGATGTCGATGAGGCACTGGACTTTTACACTAAAAAGCTGGGCTTCGATAAGATCGCTGACTTCCCGATGGGCCCGGGAATGCGGTGGGTGACCGTCGCGCCTGCCGGGCAGAAGGACATTGAAATCGTGCTCCAGCAGCCTCACCCCGAAATGCAGGGCGAGGCCGAGGCCAAGGAACTGATGAGTCAGATCGGTAAGGGCACCGCCTGGGTCTTCCAGGTCGATAGCTGCCAGAAGACGTGCGATGAGCTGAGGAACAAGGGCGTTCGAATCGCGCGGGAGCCTGAGACGCTGCCGTTCGGTATTGAGGCGATCTTTGTGGATCTCTATGGAAATCAGTTCGTGCTCCTGGAAAGGCCTGCATAATCTTCGCAGGCCAGATCATTTTTTACTAATTTTTGTTGCCATTTACAGACATTTTTCTCCCGGCCTGATTCCCATTTACTCCGCGTTTCTTGCCTGAAATGTGTAATCAGGCAAGATGGAAGAACCACGTGATAAACAGGACGATCAGACTGATACTTAGCGTTATGGCTCCGCCCACGATCTCTCTGCTATACTTTTTCACGGTGCGCCCCAGCTGCTGAAGTTTATCCTCGTCACTGTCAGTCTCAAAGATAACGTAGCACGTATTATATGCCCTGAGCCTGTTTGCCAGCCATAACGCGGTTATCAGAATGACTGCGATGAGCCCTCCGTTCAACCGGTCGAAGCTTAAATAGGGCATGTTATACGCCAGGACCCCTGCTACTGACGCCGCAATCATGACCGTATATGGGCTGTCCAGAATGTGGTCAGCGAGCCTCTCGGTTTTAGCCAGTATCTTGCTAGTGCCCTCTTCTAGCCCGTCGAGGGTGAACCGGTCCATTCTGGAAATCCCTCTCGGCCTGATAATGGAAAGCTTGGCCTCGTCTTTTCCCAGCTTTAGACTGATTGATGTCTGTGGTGGAGGAGCCTGTATCTGCTGGCATGCCTGGATGGCGAATCCCGTAATGATCTTTTCCTTGCTATCGAGAATTTCTCTGAGCTCCTGCTCCATCTTCAATCCGTCCGCGCAGTCCTCCATGACATAAGTGCTACCCTTGGTCAAGACTCTGGCGGAAATCACCAGTCCGGGCAACGGCGCGGCTTTGAACAGGTTATACAGTTCCAGTAGTTCCTCTCTTTTTACGGTAGTTAACGGATATTTTCTGACATATGGCTCCGGTATTTCGACCATACACATCACCCTGTGACAGTCACTTTTTTACATATTAGTTCCAAATAAACGATCAATTGGCAACCGTTTATATATTGTGGTAGTTTTAATATGGCACGATAAAAAGTAAAATTAGTAACTTCGGGATACCAGTAGCTGTTATTCCCGTTCGGATACAAACTGGCGCTATGGCCGAATCGATTACTGTATAAGCTATCTGGCGGGATACGATTTGACTTGCGGGACCAGGTATCTGGCTGAATGTCTAACGACATACCCATGTTACGCTACTTATATCCTGATGCAGGGATATCCTCTATTGACAGATATGCCAGAGAACGAAGTCACCTATCATATCATCGGTTACATTCGCTCGCCCTTTATCGAGCAGGATCACACGCCTATCCAGCCGATTTTCAGCGAAGCCCCGGGCACGGTCGAAGTCTTCCCCGAGTATGCAGCAGGGCTGAAAGACCTCGCGGACTTTTCCCATATCATTCTTATCTACCACTTCCACCAGGCTAAAGGCTATTCACTGCTTCAGAAGCCGTTTATGGATAACAGCAAGGAACGTGGCATCTTCGCCATTCGTCACTTTGCCCGGCCGAACCCGATCGGTTTCTCTGTCGTCGAGCTGAAAGCGGTAAAAAACAACGTGCTGGAAGTATCCGGTATCGACGTGCTGGACGGGACTCCACTG
Source organism: uncultured Methanocella sp. (assembly GCA_964548585.1). Lineage (GTDB taxonomy): Archaea > Halobacteriota > Methanocellia > Methanocellales > Methanocellaceae > Methanocella_A. The sequence continues at coordinate 6,585 of CAZJRS010000036.1, forward strand.
CTGGACATAAAGCCGTACATAGAGCAGTTCGATTGCAGGCACGTGGTTAAAAGCGGGTGGGCTCAGGGCATCGATAAAAAAGGTAAGGAGCATACGCCAAGAGGGCTGCGCGAATAGATCGGGCTGCCGCAGGACCTGGTCGCATCTGCAGTCTCACCACTGATGCCGTGTTGGTGCCATCTGGCAGTGCGGCCTGTGAGATCTCCTGGTGCTACACCATCCCGAACGGCTAATAACTATTTCTTTTTAGCCTTGAGTTTCTTCATCATCTCTTCTACTTCTTTTGCTCCCTTCTCGTAGTGTTGCTTCTCATCGGGGGCCAGCTCGTGTAACAGCCTGAGGAACTCCCCTGCGTGTACCAGCTCCTCCTCTGCGATATCCTTGAGCACTGCAATCGCCAGCTTGTTGTCCGTGGACTCTGCCAGTTGCAGGTACAGCTGAGCAGCCTCGTACTCCGCTGCGATGTCGAAGCGTATCGCTCTCTTCAGCTCTTCGTCAGTCAGCTTGCGGCTGGCTTTCATGCCGGAAAAGTTTGTGCTAAATTCAGGCATCATCAATCCTCTCAACATTATCTTATAGCGATGATTATATAATAATGGTGAAGATTGCGCAGCGCAGAATTCATTATTAGCTTACGATCTAAAAAAGAACCTTAACCTATCCTTTTCTATACGAGGGCTCGGGCATGCCTGACGCGATCCTGAAACAGCCCCATACTCTCTCGATTTTAGCCTTCAGCGTCAGCCAGTCCTCGTCTATCATCCGGACCAGGAGAACGCCCTTTGGCGTGATACAATGGGGAGTGTCTCCCAGCATATCGCTCAGAGCACTGTAGTCCTGCATGTATACGTACAGGTTTGCCATGAACCTGTGACAGCCCATGATCCCCGGTTTTTCGGCGGTTCGCAGGCCCGGCTCAAGGACGACCGTATCGATCAGCGCTGTATTCCCGTCGATCAATATCTCTATGCCCGAATGGTATAGATCGCACTCGAATTCTTCTCCTGAGGCGTACCGTCCGGGTAGCATGATGTCCTGACCGAAAAACGTCGAGCTCCGCCTTAACTCGATCTTTGTCAGCTGTACCAGCCGCGATCCTTTGTAGGGGATGTTCGGCTCAGGCAGGTATTCCAGGAACGCCCTTTCGCCCACCGATAGTTCGGTTTGCTGCACCGCGCATCCGGCTTCCATGCGGTAGATCCGGTTTGCCGACTGGGTGGTCAGGTGAGCCCGGCCGTCATCCTTGACCTTGACACCCACGTAGAGGCGATCACCTTGTACCAGGCCTCCCGACGTGTTAATCAGAAATATGTGGGGGAGGTCCCCTTCCGAGTATAGTGGCCTGGATACTGACAAATTATGGCTGCATAGCCGTCTCTCGACCGTCCCTGCGGGGCCGATGATCAGCTCGACCCGGCCTTCCTGTACGTCCCCGGCAAGAAGACTGTGGTGTTTATCCGGAAAGCGCATACTTTACTTCTCTTACAACCTTATCGATGCCTTCCCCGGTCTTGCAGTTGATGAAAAAGTACGGCCTCCAGTGCCGCATCATCTTTGAGTCCCGGTCCATGATGGCGAGGTCTGCTCCGACGTAGGGGGCCAGATCGATCTTGTTGATGACCAGGAGATCGCTCATCGTGATCCCGGGCCCTCCTTTCCTTGGGATCTTGTCACCTTCTGCCACGTCGATGACGTAGATCGTATAATCAGCCAGTTCCGGGCTGAAGGTGGCTGCCAGGTTATCACCTCCGCTCTCGATCAGGATCACGTCCAGGCGCGGGTCCCGGCGCAGCAGTTCTTCCACCGCCTGCTGGTTCATGGACGTGTCCTCACGGATCGCCGTATGCGGGCAACAACCCGTTTCCACCCCTATGATCATCTCCCGGGGTAAGACTTCCTTTCTCAACAGGAACTCCGCGTCTTCCCTCGTGAAGATGTCATTGGTGATCACGCCTACCCTGTACTCGCTTTTCAAAGCTCTGACCAGCTGTTCGGTCAGCGCTGTCTTGCCAGAACCTACCGGTCCGCCAATACCTACTCTCAACATGCACATCAACTCAGGAACAGTCTTGTATACTGTGATTCGTGCTCGATGCCCGCCACGTCCAGCTCCGGGGAAAACTGCCATGCTTCCTCGGGCGGCGTATGGCCGTAATCACGGTACAGGTCAGGGATCATATTCACAGCTTCATGAAGGGCTTCCTGCGCCGCATCGTGGCCCAGCGGGATTAGCCTGACCGCCGCAGAGGTGGCGTTCGCGGCCAGGCTGTACAGAAGCGCTGACGCTGCGTCCTCCCGGGGTATTTCCAGCGATCTGGAAAGGGCCCCGAAAGCGATAGGATGGTGGATACTCCGCTCCCTTATGGCTCCGATCAATGGATCGTGGCAAAGCCGGTGTCCTACCTGAAGTACCCGTTTGCCCATCATGAGGCTCCCCCGGAAAAATTCGGGTATCGAGCGATGGCAGCCGTACAGTTCCGATAGCTCCTCCGCCTTAGCCGGCAGATCATAGGCTGCCAGCATGAAGACAAGGTCACAAGGCCCTGCCTGGTGCTCCAGCAGACCCTTTAGGTAAGCGGGAAAATTCCCTTTCGTCACCTTGCCCTGCCGGACCAGCGTCTCAAGGCCGAACGAGTGGGCATAGCCGCCTACCGGGAAGGCTGAGTCGGCCAGCTGATACGCGCTTGCCTTCATCGTCACACCAGGAAATAACGCTGGGCCAGCGGCAGTCGATCTGCGGGTTTGGATTTTATGATCTTACCGTCAGCCTTGACTACGTACGTTTCAGGATCGATCTCGATCCGGGGGGTAGCGTCATTCAGGACCATATCCTTCTTGCCTATCCTTCTCGTACCGCGGACTGGTGCCACGATTTTCTGCAGGCCAAGCTTCTTTTTTACATCCGCCTCATAAGCAGCCTGTGATACGAAGGTCATGCAAGTCTGATTTTTCGCTCCGCCAAAGCTCCCGAACATGGGGCGGTAGAAGACCGGCTGCGGGGTAGGGATCGATGCATTAGGATCGCCCATCGCCGCCCAGGCCACGAAGCCTCCCTTCACGATCATTTCTGGCTTGACGCCGAAGAACTTCGGCTTCCACAGCACGATATCCGCTAGCTTGCCTGGCTCCAGCGAGCCCACATAATCCGATATCCCGTGTGTGATCGCAGGATTGATCGTATACTTCGCGATGTAGCGTTTTGCCCTGAAGTTATCGTTTTCGCCGCCGGACTGAGCCACGCACGACTGTGCCGCATTGGACTGCGTCACATTGGACTGCGTCTTCATCCAGTGGGCTGTCTGCCACGTCCGGGTGATCACTTCTCCGACTCTGCCCATCGCCTGAGAATCCGAGGACATCATGCTGATGATCCCGAGATCGTGGAACACGTCCTCGGCGGCGATGGTTTCCACCCGCATCCTTGATTCGGCGAAGGCTACGTCCTCAGGAACGTTCGGGTTCAGGTGGTGGCAGACCATGAGCATGTCCAGGTGTTCATGCAGCGTGTTAACCGTAAACGGCATCGTGGGATTCGTGGAGGATGGCAGCACGTTCGGTTCCCCGGCCATCTTCAGAATGTCCGGGGCATGTCCTCCGCCTGCGCCCTCGGTGTGGAACGTGTGGATAGTCCGGCCTCCGATGGCCTTGATCGTGTCGTCCACGAACCCCGACTCGTTGAGCGTGTCGGTATGGATGCATACCTGTACGTCCTCTTTGTCAGCCGCCCGGATACACGCGTCGATCGCGGCAGGTGTCGTACCCCAGTCCTCGTGGAGCTTGAGACCGCAAGCGCCTGCCTCGATCTGCTCGATCAGAGGTCTTTCGTCCGAATCGTTGCCCTTACCCAGAAAGCCCATGTTGATGGGAAACGCATCGGCGGCCTGGAGCATCCTGTGAATATTCCAGGGCCCGGGAGTACATGTCGTCGCTCTGGTTCCGTCGGCAGGCCCCGTTCCCCCTCCGATCATCGTGGTCATCCCGCTGGAAAGCGCCTCCCAGATCTGCTGGGGAGAGATCCAGTGGATATGGGTGTCAATACCTCCTGCGGTAGCGATCATGTGCTCGCCGGAGATGACCTCGGTACAGGAACCGATCGTCATATCTGTATCCTGCACATCCGGGTTACCTGCCTTGCCGATACCGACGATGTGCCCGTCCCTGATCCCGATGTCTGCCTTTACGATACCAGTGATGGCATCGAGGATGAGGGCGCTGGTGATCACGAGGTCCAGCGGCCTGCTGGCGCCTGTCTGCTGGCACAACCCATCCCGGATGGTCTTGCCACCGCCGAAAATCGCTTCCTCGCCATAGATGTTGAGGTCTTTTTCGACTTCTATGAAGAGGTCTGTGTCGCCGAGCCTGACTTTATCCCCGGTCGTCGGGCCGTAGAGGTCTACGTACCGCTTTCTGTCCATCCTGAGCATTCAGGCACCTCTGAAACCCTGCTCCCTTGCTGTCACAAGTGCCTGATCCCTGGTCTTTCCCTCAGCCAGCCCCGAGTGGCCCCTGTACTGTTTGGCCCCGCCCATCTCCGTCAGTTCCACTTCCCGCTCTACCCCCGGCTCGAACCGGATCGATGTCCCGGCAGGCACGTTGAGCCTCATGCCGAACGAGAGAGCCCGGTCGAAGTCCAGGTACCTGTTGACCTCAAAGAAGTGGTAGTGAGAGCCCACCTGCACAGGGCGGTCGCCCATATTCCTGACGACCAGCTTCACCACTTTACCATGTGTATTCGCGATGATCTCCTCTTTACCGGGGATGACCTCACCGGGCCTAAACGATAGGGTCATGCACCGTCACCAGCTTAGTACCGTCGGGGAAGGTAGCCTCGACCTGAATCTCGTCGATCATCTCGCCGACACCATCCATGACGTCGCTTTTTGCCAGAACGTGCCTGCCATGCTCCATCAGCTCAGATACACTTCGGCCGTCTCTCGCCCCTTCGATGATTTCCCAGGTGATCAGGGCGGTAGCCTCGGGGTAATTCAGTTTCAGGCCTCTGTCCTTCCTCCGTCGGGCGATCTCCGCGGCGGTGAAGATCATCATCTTCTCCATCTCTCTAGGTGTCAGGTGCACGGGACGTCTCCTTCCTCAGGATTAGTTTTAAGGAATAGCAAAGAAGGGTTACTGCTGGCGGATATAAATCTATTTGTGAAAAATTCTTAACTTATCTCTCCGCCCGGAAGGAGTCGGTCCTGACCTGCCTGGTTTCCACGTTATCCCCCGAGAGCGTGCAGGCAATCTGGCCCAGTTCACCAGGAGGCACGGTCAAAGATGTCTCCCCGCTGGCAGACTCTCCCTCCGGCAGGTCGCCCAGCCTGATCGTCTGCTCCGGCTCCCATACCTGGTTTTCCCCCACGTTCGGATCGTACACCCGCACCCGGAGTTCAACGTTCTTCGCCGTCCCCGGGCCGGCGTTTTTCACGGTGTACCTGGCGCTGAAACAGACGTTGGTACTATCGGCACTTACCGATAATGCATTCATCTGCAGCCCCAGGATCGGGGTCCTTTCCAGCGGGACAACCCGGGCGGTGAGGCCGCGAAGCTCCTCCGGCTGGTCTCCTATCTCCCAGTTGCCCGCAGTGGTTTCGCAGTAGTAGTACCGCTTGCCATCGTACTCATAGCTGACACCGCCCGCCCCCGCCACGTTAATGCCGACCGCCGAGTGGTCGGGCAGCATCAGTATGACCACGTCCATGCCCATCCTTTTGAGTAGCGCGGCGGCAAGGATCGTCTTATCCTCGCAGTCGCCCCTGCCGTCTTTCAGCGTCTCGATGGGGTACCGGGGGTATTCGCTCAAGCCTGTCGAGTCAATATCATTGGCGTAGGGCAGGGACTGCACGAAAGTGAGCACGTTCATCGCGTTATCGTACTCCGAATAGCCCTGGCCGTCGCCGCTGTTCTTTATCTTCAGCGCCACATCCTGCAGCGTCTCCTGATCCTCATCGGCCAGCGAATAGTCAGCATAACTAACGCCCGCTGTCCGGGGCTTATTCCTGAAGAAATTATACGCGTCTTCGGGAATGACCATCGTAAAAGCCCAGTTGACATCCTTGTACTCCCACCGGTAGGTAGGATCGAATACCACCATCGGAGTGGGTTCCGGGGTTATCACGGGAGTTTGAGTCGCCGTAGCCGAAGTTCTCTCCATAGGGATGAACAGCGGAGTAGTAGGCGCAGGCAAAACCGTACTCGCCGGAGTCGGACTAATCGCAGGCTTCTGAGTCGGCGACGTAGACGTCCCCGGTAGCACCACCGGCAAAACGCACCCGGCCGCAAAGATCGATGCCAGAAGCAGAAGCAGTATGATCAAAGGCAGAAGTACCCGGTGCATTGCCAGACTCATCGGACAGGACTTAGGAGCCATATCTAATAAACTTGTCCTTCGGGGTGGGAAATGGATATATTCAAGATCTTCTTCTATCTCCACAAAAGCGGTAAAAATGCTGGCAACGCGTTCCGCGAGTGCAGTGCCCGACGGCCAATCTCTATACAATATGTAACAAAGTTTTATATACTCCGGTACTAAAACAGCATCTCGTCAGATGGAGCGATATCTGCCTATGAACCAATGTAAGTACCTGATGGTGTTAAACTCTAAGTTCTGCAGGCTGAAAGGCCAGGAAAATCCTAAGTGCAGGCAATGCTCGATCAAAGATACCGTTGCCGCACAGCGCTCCAGTGAGCTGGCTCCGCGCGGGCTGAGAAGGCTGCAACTGAAGTAACCTTGATTTTTCAAGTAATTTTTTCGGGAACTATCCAGCTTCACTTGCGCTTATCGATCTTCGTCCGATAGCTGCTGACGATCTCGCGTTTTTCTCTCGATTCCTCGTACGTCTCTACCTCAGCTTTCTCTGCCCCGGTCAGCGGCTGGTGCTTCTCGACGTCTTCGTGTTCTATGTTAGTTTTCCTGATGCCCATGGTCTCCCCGTTGATACGAGGACGTGAATGGATAACAAGGTTGCCCGCGGTATCCGGGTAGCAGCCGCAATGCATGGCTGATCTCTACTTTTTCAAACTGACCTGCAGTCCGGGCTGATCACTTCCTCGCTGCAGAAGCCCCGGATGAGCTTTTCGACGATCTCTGAGTCTCTGCCCCGGAAGTACATGCGGATCCGTCTCCTGGTCCGTACCCATACGATCAGGCCACGGCTTGTCTTTCGCATGGCGCAGCAGCGGATCTCGGCCCAGCGCTGGAACATGCCGCCGTACAGGATACCGGTATCGGTGATCACGGTTGTCCCCCGCTCGCCCATTGTTACTGCCAGCGCAAATATGGCGAAAAATCCCGTCAGGCCGATCACCAGCAACGGATAGACCGTGGCCTGTTGGAGGACGTTGGGCAGCAAGACGGCGATCTGACTCAAGGTTATGGCCAGTGCACAACCGGCGATGATAATCGCTGCCATAAATAGCAGCATGCGCGAAGATCGATAGCGGTTAAGCGCATCCAGTACCAGGCTCTCCCGCCTGAACAACACCTTGCCAACAAATGTCCTGTCTTTCATTCCACCCTCACCACGCTAATCAATGCTCTTCCCCGGGTACATGCAACATGATAGTCGCACATTGCGATTCGACCAGCACACCGTGGGCGATGCTGCCCATCAGTAACTGCTTCAGGTGCTTGCGGCCCCGGTGTCCCATCACTATCGCATCGTAGTGGCCTGTCTGGCATTCGCGCACTATCGCCTCTGCCACATTTCCGCTTTCCATCGACCTGTTATCTCCTACGATGCCAGAGTCCTGCAGTATCTCGTTGCAATGCTCAAAGATGCGGCGCTCTTTCTCGATCTCCGGCAGCTCCAGCAGCCTGTCCTGCGTGACCATGTCCGTGACCACCTCCGGGGCGGGCTTGCGTACGTGAAACAAGGTCAAGGACGCGCCGGTGGCGGCCCCAATCAGTCCGGCGAGACTGACTGCGCTGTAGCTCTGCTTCGTTTCGTCCACTGGTACCAGGATTTTTTTATACACGGAAAAATTTCGCCGTGCAAAATATTATAGCTTGGCCCCGCCGATATCTAAAAAGATGGCCTCGCCGGCGAGGTTCAGGCGGGTGTACGGACTCATGACAAACAGGCTAATGCCTCTCCACGGTACCGGCATGATCTCAGCTAAAGCTGTCCGGTTTTTATTTCGGGCAGTACCGGCTGCAGATCGATCCTGTGGTCGGCTCATTCTCCTCCCTAATGCGGTGGCCTGACTATGCATCTCAAGCACGAGATCCGCATCCTCGGCATTGACGACTCACCGTTGCTCTCCGATCGTATCCTGGTCATAGGGGCGTTGACGCGAGGAGGCGACTGGCTGGACGGCGTGCTCCGCACCTATATCACCCGGGATGGGACCGATGCCACCGAGAGCCTCGCCACCATGGTGAAAGATAGCAAACACTGTGGACAGATCAGAATCATCATGCTGAACGGCGTGACCTTCGGCGGCTTCAACGTCGTCGACCTTGAGAAGCTCCACGACGCCACCCGGCTGCCGGTGATCGCAGTCATGCGACGGGTGCCCGATATGGAGAGCATACGCGCAGCACTAGACAACCTGCCTGACCCTGAACGCAGCTACCAGGCTATACTGAACGCCGGCCCCATCACCGCAGTACGGACTCCCTGGCGAGGCGGCCCCGTCCATATCCAGTTTAAAGGAATCGAAAAGACCGATGCGACAACGATAGTAGCCGGTAGCGCCATACACAGCCGACTGCCGGAGCCACTGCGCATCGCCCACATGATCGCGACCGGCATCGTCCTCGGCGAATCCAGCAAGAGAGCATGAGCATCATTGTCTCTCCTCATAAAAGATGCCTTCGAGTTTAAAACGCTAAGCCGCAAAGCCGTAAAGATTATTGTATATAAGGTAAACTTTTGCGGCTTTGCGGCTTATCGTTTTAAAAATGAGTGGCTTGGTACACGATCATCGATCATTACGGGATCGACGCAGTTTATCTTAGCTAAACCACTTCTGCGTCTTTCCATAATAGAATAGGTAGACCGGCAACAGTGCCATCGGCACCAGTAAGAGTATCGCCATACTCTGGACTTCCATTGAATAAAGATAGTAGCTGATGGTGATGGCTAAGCCGGCGATCATGCTGGCGGTGGCGATCGAGATGATGGCGCCGAGGTTGTTTAAGACTTCCATGCGGCTGTGCCTGGCCATGGCCTTCGTCCCGATGCCTCTGAGTTCCTCCAGCTGCTCCGGGGTGAGGTTTTCTTTGTCAATGAACTCAGACAGCTCTACCAGGAGGGGCACGATCTCTTCCGGGGTCTTTGCGTTCCTGAGATCCATAAACACCATGTCCACTTTATTCTCTATCTTAGATTTGGTCAAGTTGTCCAGGAGGTTCATCACTAATCTATTAGAATAAAACATATAAAAGCATATTGTTACAAAAATTTACTTATATTGGCTTATAAACACGTGTACACAGAGCCCGTCTATTACATATAAATCGACATTTATATACTCCGCCGGGTTCACAATTATTTATACATGGCATGCTATTTATGTATGATTTCAATGTCTGACGTAGCTAATAAAATTCTACTTATCGTGCTGGACGGGGCGTCGGATCGGCCTGTGAACGGCACCACGCCGCTGGCTCACGCGAAAACACCGAATATGGACGCTCTCGCCTTCGGCGGCATCAATGGTATCATGGACACCATCGCGCCGGGTATCCGCCCGGGCTCTGACACGTCGCACCTGGCGATTCTCGGCTACGACCCCTACAAGTACTATACCGGCAGAGGCCCGTTTGAGGCTGCGGGCGTCGGTATCGACGTCAAGGGCGGCGACATCGCTTTCCGGTGTAACTTCGCGACCGTGGAGAACGGCAAAGTGACCGACCGCAGGGCCGGACGCATCGAGGACACGGACGACCTGGCCAGGACAATTAACGAGAAGGTCAAGGTACCCGGCATCGAGATTATCTTCAAGCGATCCACAGGCCACCGGGCTGCTCTGGTACTCCGGGGAAAAGGTCTTTCCGCGGCGATATCCGATACGGACCCGAAGAAAGAGGGACTGCCTATCAAGGAGTCTCACTCCACCGAGGCTTCGCCGGAAGCAAAACGGACGGCCGACATCGTTACCAGCGTCTCCCGGCAAGTCCTGGAGGCCCTCGATCACCACCCGGTCAACGTGGAGCGCCGGAAGAAGGGCCTTCCCGCCGGCAATGCGATCCTCATCCGGGGAGCGGGCGAGGTACCTCACATACCGCCTTTCGAGGAGAAGTATGGTATGAAGGGTGCAGTAGTAGCCAACGCCGGGCTCATCATCGGCATCGGCAAGATGTGCGGTTTGGACTTCCTGCCTGTAGGTGGCATGGAGGCCATGGACTCGGTACAGAGGGTTGGTGCTAAGGTATCCCGGGCCATCGAGGCGCTCCAGACTCACGACTTTGTCCTGTTGAACATCAAAGGTGCGGACGAGGCCGGACACGACGGGGACTTCGAGAAAAAATACCGGTTCATCGAGGCGGTAGACGACGCGTTCAAACAGCTTTTAAGCTTGAAGGACACGCTGATCATTCTTACGGTCGACCACAGCACGCCCGTCTCCCTAAAAGACCACTCCGCAGACCCTGTGCCAGTGCTGATACACGGTCCGGGCGTAAGAGTCGATGAAGTCCCCCGGTATACTGAGCTGATCGCTCACCAGGGCGGCTTATGCAGAATCCGGGGAATGGACGTCATGCCGATTTCCATGGACCTGATTAATAAGACTAAAAAGTTCGGGGCATAATCCCCAAGGACATGCGGGGTACGAGGAGCATGGCGGCCACTGTGCCCCTTATATTCCCTGTTTGCCACATACCCTGACCCCGCTATCTCGTTCCTGGCTTCTTTTGCTGTCAATTCTTTATGCTTGAACAACTCATCGCTCGTCCTCTAGGTCATTGCTAACAATTTTATACAACTTATAGATATAAACTAGTAACTTATCTAAGTGTGGGGGACTCGTGGTTCATTTAGCGTTATTCCAACCGGATGTCGAGCAGCTGAAGGTACGCAGAGATATCGGGGGGCTGATCAAGGCATTACATGCCAGGGATTATGATACCCGTAAAAGTGCTGCCGACGCGCTGTTATCTATAGGGGCCCCGGCCGTCTCTTCACTGGTCAGCGCTTTGGCGGAAGAAAACGTGAACGTTCGCGTATTATCGTCATGGGTGCTGGCCGAGCTGGCTAAACAACCCTCTGCACTGTTCAGCTCTCTCATCGCGCTAATGATACCTGCCCTCATAAAGGCCTTGAGCGATCAGAATTCCACAGTCCGCTGTCACGCGGCGTTATCCCTGGGGGAGATCGGCGATGACCGGGCCATACCGCCGCTGGTCGCGTGCCTGAAGGACCCGGACCCGCTGGTCCGCCAGCATGCGACAGTGGGCACAGGTAGCCTGTCCACCCGGACCAGGGATGCCAGACTACGGGCGACAGCAGTCGCATCGCTGATCCAGGGCATGAAAGACCCGAACATCGACGTGCGTATGGCTGCTATCACGTCCCTGGGTATGCTGGGCGATCCGGGCGCAACGGATGCAATCATCACCGCCGCCCGGGACCGGAACCACGACGCTCGTGCAAAAGCGGTCGAAGCGTTGATCCTGCTGGACGAGCCAGCCATCATACCCATGGTTTTCGCCCTGAACGACAAAGATCCGGTTCTGCGTGACGCGCTGGAACCGGCGCTGGTTCAGATCACCGGTATGCCCGTTGCCGATCTACTCACTGAAATGCTCTCAGACCCGCGCAGTGAGGTCCGGTGTGCAGCCGCGAGGGCGATCGGGAGAAACGGAGAGACCAGTGGCATGGCTCCTCTGGTCAAGGCTCTGCAGCACCCCGACGCAGAACTGAGGCTCGCCGCCGCCGATTCGCTTGACATACTCAACTGGAAACCGGATCGCATAGGACTTGTCGTCGACTTCAACATTAGCAGACGCCAGTGGGACAGTTGCATCGAGATCGGCGCACCGGCTGTGGTACCACTCATCCGGCTGTTAGCCGATGACGACCCGAACATCTCCGCAGCAGCCGAAGAAGCCCTGGTGAAGATGGGCAAGCTGTCCCACACGCCACTCGTAGAAAAGCTCCAGGATGGTAATCTTCTGGTGCGTGGCAAAGCTGCCCGTATACTGGACCGTACGGGATGTTCCCCGATCAAGGGCATGATCGCCGGCCTGAACCTGCATCCTCTGGGCAACAGGAAACGCCTCGGTTTCGTCGAGGGCAAGGACTGCCATGCGTATCTCGTGCTATTCTCTGACCAGGCTGAAGCGGAACATTACTACGAGGCATTCGTGAGCTACGCTCACCAGAGACATGTGCCCTTCGTCATTGAAGTCATGGTAGCACACCTCCCTAAGATCATGTTTCCGGAAAAGTACGCGTTTGTCCTACCTTACTTTGGTGCCGGAGCCCGGCCCGGGTACCACGAATGGGCCAAAGAGGCGATCCTGGCCTGCAATGGCGATCTTGGGCAGCGCAAATATACGGCAGGGAGGTATGGGCTTCTTCAGGGCGTGCTGGGGTCTGTCATCCTGTGGGACATCTTACTGCCTTCAGGCTTCGATGCCGGAACCGGCGAAGCGCGGGAGCTGCTGAGCGACCCTCCGGGCATGGGCTACACAGAGGCGGACCTGGCCAGCGCAGGAAAGGTGCCACTCGGCAAGCCATGTCCCGATGGTCCATGGATCGGCGTACTGTACGACTTTTCTAAGATCAGCGGACCCGACTGTGGGGAATCGGCAGTCAAAGAGCTCCTGGACCTTGCCGGAGCCCATCGTCTTGCCGGCTGCGTCATCCATGGCGGCGTTTTCCAGGAAAAATACTGGTGCATCGCCATACACTCATCCAGCGTTGGGCACGCCGACCAGATCAGGCTTGCCGTGCTGGGCTCGACGCTGGAAGCCGCAGGGACCAGGCTTGCACTGGATATCACGCCCGTCCTCAACGATGCCCCGGCAGAGGTACAGGCACTGCCTTACCAGGGCTATGTGGCGGAGAGCGGGAAGTACGTAGGACCCTGAGTGCGGGAAGGCCTTTTCAGGGCACCTTCACGAACTCCGATGCAGGGGCCCCACATATCGGGCATTCCTCCGGTGGCTCCTCTCCTTCGTGAATGTACCCGCACACTTTGCACATCCATTTCACCGTTTACCGGCCTCCTTTGACTTTCTTCGCAATCGTCCTGCCCATCTCTCTACACTGGTCTTCCTGAGCCTTTGTGGTCGGGTACTTGATCTCCATGCCATCCAGGACTTCGAGCTGCATGTCCTTCAGACGGGCTGTGACTTCTTTCACTGCTCCCCCCATCCAGCCGAAAGACCCGAACCCCATGGCGATCTTGTTCTGGGGCCTCAAACCCTTCAGGTAGTACAGGAAGCCTCCTACCGTGGGGAATATGCCGTTGTTCAGCGTGGCCGATCCTATCAGAATCGCTTTCGCATCCTGTATCTCGTTGACGATCTCACTCTGGGGGGTCTTGCGGATGTTGAAAAATTTCACTTCCACACCCCCCTCGTCCATGACCCCGTCAGCCAGGATATGCGCCATTTTCTCCGTGCTGCCCCACATGGTATCGTAGGCAATGACGACCTTGGGCTTAGCTTCGAACCCGGACCAGCGGCCGTAAGCGCTGATGATCTTCCCGGGATCGGTCCAGGCCACCCCGTGGTCAGGCGCTATGATCTCCGGGCTGAGCTTGAGTTCGGGGACCTTCGCCAGCAGGCTCTGGACCAGGGTGCCAAAAGGCATCAGGATGTTGGCATAGTAAGTTTTAGCGTCGTTTAGCACGTCGTAGCTCAAATCCCGGTCGAATCGCTCGGAACTGGCCACGTGCTGGCCGAAGGCATCGCTGGAAAAGAGGACTTTATCCTCCTCGACATAGGTCATCATGCTGTCCGGCCAGTGCAACATCGGGGTCTCGACGAAGCGTAGCGTCTTCTTGCCCAGCTTGAGCGTGCTGTTCGTCTTGACTGTGGTAACAGGCCAGCGATCGCCGTATATGTCCGTGATCCCCTTTGTGCCCCGCTCGCCGGAGTAAACCTGCGCGTTCTTAGCGACTTCCAGCACCCGGGCAAAAGAGCCGAAATGGTCCCTTTCCAGGTGGTTCACGATCAGGTAGTCGATCTTCGCAGGGTCTACGATCTCGGCCACCCTGGATAACAACTCATCGCCGAACTGCTCTTTCACCGTGTCGATGAGCGCGATCTTATCGTCTACGATCAGGTAAGCGTTATACGTCGTACCCTTGGGTGTGGTGTACCCGTGGAAATCCCGCAGGTCCCAGTCAATGGCGCCGACCCAGTAAATGCCACTCTTGATCTCCGTCTTCATAAAAAGCATCTGCCTGCGGCAGATAAAAGCTACAGCCGCCACTAAATTATTGCTGCTGTCGAATTAAATAGTTAACCTGCTCTTCCCATCGAAACAATTTTTTGCAGGGGAGTACATCTGGATCATATGCAGAAACCTAAAATTTACTTTGTCACTCATAATCCCGGCAAATTTAACGAAGCCCGGCAACTCTTTGAGAATACCTTCGACGTCGAGCAGATCGACATGACCTATCCCGAGCTGCAAGAGGATGATCTCTCGAAGATCGCCGCATATGGTGCCCGGTACTGCGCCATAGAGCTGGACAAGCCCGTCCTCGTCGAGGACTCCGGCCTGTTTATCGATGCCCTGAAGGGGTTCCCCGGGCCTTACTCCGCCTACGTGCAGCAAACAATCGGTAATAAAGGCATACTCAAGCTGATGGAAGGCGTCCCCGGCCGCAGGGCCGAGTTCCGGTCCGTCGTCGCATACTGCACCCCGGGCGAGGAGCCGACCGTCTTTACCGGCATCTGGTGGGGTGAACTGCTGACAGAAGAGGTCGGGACCATGGGGTTCGGGTATGATCCGATCTTCTCCTACCGGAAGTTCCCTGTAGGGGAGATGACCGTGGAGCAGAAGAACGAGATCAGCCACCGCCGGAGAGCGTTATTGGAGTTCAGGCAGTGGTACGAGAACAAGATGAACGCGAAGCGCTGACAATAGGCGATCGCCGCGCCATAAAATATTTTCAACTTTTTTATCTTAGCATACGATGATTAATTGATCTGAATACTGCTATCCCCGCGGATGCGCTCGATGAAATCCAGCCCGATCTTGGTATTTAGCTCGTTCTTGGTGTGGATTGTCGTCACGAACCGGCCTTTGATCCAGATCCGCTCCTCATCGATGTGTATCGTGACCCGGGGGCCGTTCTGGAGCTCGTTCAGGAAATTCGGCAAATCGTCTTCACCGAACACCTTCTGCGCCTGCTTCACAAAGGCCGAGTTTTCCGCCCATAGCAACTCTTCTAAAATGATCACAGCTTTTTTAATATCGCTTGCAGGCTTCAAAGGAATCCTGATCTCGTCGAAGAGGTACCCGCTGGAGATGAGTTTGTCTTTACTTGAGTAGTCTTTGGAATAGTTCAAGACCGGCTGGTCGAGCACCAGCAGGTTGGGGATGTGGAGCAGGCGGCCAGTCAGTTCGCCGCCCATCTTCCCGTCGTCGCCCACCTCGTCGAGGATGATGTGGAACAGGCCGATACGCCGGACATCGCCCTTGATGGTACCGATCCTGATCCTGTCACCGATTTCAAACGCGCTGGACCAGCCGATGACGAAGTGGCCGACGAAGCTCGCGATGTACTTCTGTAGCGCCAGCGAAGCTCCCAGGGCGATGATGGTGACATAGACGCTGAGGTCCGGGTAAAAAAACGGGATGAGGAGAAAGACCACTATCGTCGCGATTAATAGTAGCGAGATCAGCAATTCCTTGATCCTGGCGATGACTCTTGACCCGGGCATATTTCCAATCCTATTACAATAGGTAATGAAGGAATTAATAAATGCTTTCTTTAGGGCTCGGTCGTGGCCATGGCTCTCGGACCCGAGGTCGTCAGCGATCTAACAGATCGGCCTTCGAAAACATTCACGTGAACCAGACAGACCCTTCCGGCCCTGAGGTAAAAATAATACGGTTGCCGTGACTGTGGCAACCGTTGCTTCTATTGATATCTCTTAAAAGATAACAGTCTCTTAAGAGATCGTCATTCTGGCATCCAGCGCCAGGCAGCCAGTACCCTTCTCGTATACTTTGACCGGGTTGATGTCCAGTTCCAGGATCTCCGGGAAGTCGGTGACCAGCTGAGATAACCTCTGCAGGAATTCGACCAGCTTCTCGATGTCCGCCGGCTTTTCTCCCCGCACGCCTTCCAGCAGCTGGTGGGCTTTGATGCCGTAGATCATGCCTAACGCGTCATGTTCCGACAGCGGCGCTACCCTGAACTGTACGTCCTTCAGTACTTCCACATAGATGCCGCCCAGGCCGAACATCAGGAGCGGGCCGAACTGGGGGTCCCTGTTTACACCCAGGATGACTTCTTTTCCGCCCAGCGCCATCTGCTGGATTAGCACGCCGCTGATCCGGCAGTGGGGCACTGCGGCTGTGACATCCCTCATCATCTTGTTGTAGGCGTTCATCACTGCCTCGTCGCTGTCCAGGCCTACCCGGACACCGCCCACATCGGACTTGTGGATGATCTGCGGGGACACGATCTTCATGACGACCGGGTAGCCAAATTCCTTTGCCGTCTCTACCGCCTTGTCTGCGCTTTCTACGATCCGGTACTTAAGGGTCGGAATCCCGTAGGCTTCCAGGACCGGGAGGGCTTCCAGGCCAAGCACTGAGATGCCTGCGTCGCGAGCCTCGCCGATGACCTTTCGGACTGTCTCTTTGTCCACCTCGAACTGCCTGGGCTTCTCGAAGACCCGGTTGCGTATGTTGTTATACTTGGTCAGCATGCGCAGGGTGTACGCTGCCCGTTCCGGGGCGTTGTAGTTGAGGATCTTGTACTTCTTCAGCTGATTAACGCCCGTGTCCATGACTACGCCGCCCACGAAGCATGGCATGATAGGCTTGTCAGTGGTCTTTCTCGCCTTTTCGATTACCTCGGCGATGCCTACCGGGTCCGTCATGGACTGGGGGGTCGCCAGCACGATCACGCTGTCTACTCCGTCGTCTGCAAGCACGGTGTTCAGCGCGAAGTCGTACATCTTGGCAGAAGCGTTGCCGAGCACGTCGACCGGGTTGTAAAAGTTTGCCTCCGCAGGCAGAGTGGTCTTCAGCTTCTCGACCGTCTCGGCAGCCAGGGTGGCCACCTTGAGGCCCTGCCTCTCGCAGGCGTCGGTGGCGATGATGCCGGGGCCGCCCGCGTTGGTCACGATGCAGACCCTGTCGCCCTTTGGTATGGGCTGTCCTGAGAAACCGCCAGCCAGGTCGAAGAACTCGTCCATCGTATCGGCTCTGATGACGCCGCACTGGGCGAAAGCCGAGTCATAGGCCGCATCCGCACCGGCCAGGCTGCCCGTGTGGGACGATGCAGCGCGGGCTCCGGAACTGGTTCTGCCGCTCTTGATGACCACGATGGGCTTTTCCCGGGAAACATCACGGGCCACGTTGATGAACCGCTGGCCATCGGTGATGCTCTCGAGGTAGGCTAGGATGATGTTGGTTTCCTTGTCATCTTTCCAGGCCTGCATGAAGTCGATCTCGTTAAGGTCAGCCTTGTTGCCGAAGCTCACGAAGTTGGCGAAGCCGATATCTGTCTTTTCGGACCAGTCCAGGATGGCTGTGCCCAGCGCGCCGGACTGCGAGATGATTGACATGTGGCCCTGGGGCGGCATTTTCTTGGCGAAGGATGCGTTACACCGGGAGTATGTGTTCAGGACCCCCAGGCAGTTCGGCCCCACGATGCGGATGCCGTAGCTCTTGGCCACTTCCTTAAGCTCGTTCTCCAGCCGGGCACCCTCTACGCCGATCTCTTTGAAGCCCGCGGAGATGATGATCAAATTCTTGATGCCCTTCTCGCCGCATTCCTTGACCGCCTGCGAAACCATCTTCGAGGGTATGACGATGACCGCCAGGTCAATGCTGCCTGGCACCTCAAGTACGCTCTTATAGCACTTGACGCCCTCGATCTCGGTGGCCTTGGGGTTAATCGGGTAGATCGCCCCAGTGAATTGCCCGATCAGGTTATCCAGGACATCTCTGCCGACCTTGCCTTTCTCCTGCGATGCTCCTATGACTGCAACGCTTGCCGGGTAAAACATCTTCTCTAACATTGAA
Source organism: uncultured Methanocella sp. (assembly GCA_964548585.1). Lineage (GTDB taxonomy): Archaea > Halobacteriota > Methanocellia > Methanocellales > Methanocellaceae > Methanocella_A. The sequence goes on from CAZJRS010000036.1 coordinate 24,755, forward strand.
TTCCGCATCCCTATGTTTTTATCTTATTACTTATATATTTTGAACGTCCTTCCGCAAAGACGAATCTGTCATTATTGACCATTCTAAATAGTGATAACTAGTAAATAACGTTTACCCATTAATTACTTCTATGATAAGTCTCATACCCGTAACGGTATTGCTTTTTACATAAAAAAGATTAAGGGGATTTACTATCCCCCTATGGTTTTTCCTTTAGTTTTCCTTTCTCATGGCGAGGTATGCGATGCCGAGCAGACCGGCCAGTGCGAGGACCGGCTCAAAACCCGGCGTCGCTGTCGCTGTTGTTGTCGGTGCCGTGGTCGGTGTCGGTGTCGCTGCTACGGGGTGAATCGCCTCGGCGATGATCAGCCCTGCCTCGGTGAGCCGCGGCCCGGGGTGCATCATGAGGTTTCCATCTACCCATACGACGTTGCCGTTCTTCACAGCTTTCAGGCCCTTCATCCACGATTCGTTTCCGTACCTGATGTCGTTGAAGTCCCTCTCGGTGGTCATCGTCCCGTCTACCGGCACAATGATGTAATCCGGGTCCTGGGCGATGATGACCTCGCTGCTCATCACCTTGTATTCGAATAGATCCCCGGCGGCGTTCTTGCCTCCGGCCATGGTGATCAGCTCATCGCCATAGGTGTTCGAGCCATAGGCATAGATCGGCTGACCCGATAGGTACCCGGCCAGAAGCAGGACTGTCGGCTTCTGGGTCTCATTTAACTGTCCCGCTTTGGCACTGATGTTAACTAAGCGGGCGTCCATGTCGCTCACCAGGGTAGTAGCATTGCTTTCTGCGCCGGTCACCTTGCCCATCAGCAGGATGTTCTTTTTGATCGAGGAGATATTGTTGTTCTTGACCTCGATCACTTTTAAGCCCTTATCCCTCAGGCTGGTGATGGCTTCCGGGCCGATGACGTCTTCTGCAAAGATCAGATCCGGGTTGACCGCCATGATCTTCTCGTAGTTGACGCCGCTATACCCGCTGACGTGGGTGATGTTCTTCGCCTCTGCCGGGTAATCGCTGTAATCGTCGGTTCCCACGATCTTGCTGCCCATTCCGATGCCAAAGAGCATTTCTGTGTTCGCCGGGGACAGAGATACGATACGCTCCGGAGCCTTGTCTATCGTCGTAGTGATGCCGAAGGCGTCAGTGACGTTAAGCGGGAAAGTCGCTGTTGCAGCTGTCGTCTGGTTCTCCGCGAGTGCGTAGCCGCTCATCGCCGAAAACAGCACTAACAGAACAGTAATAATTGTAACATACCGAAACTTCATCATAGCACCTCAAAATTTTTTAAGTTAAATCAAATTCAATTGCCTATCTAATACTATCCTATAAATAAATTATTACTCAAGCCCTTACGTAAAAGTTAAGTATTTATGCTCGCCGGGCAAAGTAAAATGAAAAATGTAAGGGCTTTACGCTCTTGTATTTTAAACGGTGGTAACGGCAGTGAGGTATTACGTAAAAGACAATACGCTGGTCATTAAAGGCGACTTCGACGGCATCAGCACAGGCATCAACGGCGGCCGGCGGAGGGTACGCTCGGTCATCAACCATGAAGTCGGCCGGGACTTCAGCCGCCACGACCACGCGGAATACCTGGACCAGGTTGCAGCCACCGTAGGCGCGGAATATCCTTACTTCGGCTTCATGACCGCGGTGCAAATGAAGAACCTGTGCCTTGTCAGAGACCCTTACGTTACCGTCTTCGTCACCGCAGGCATCAGCAACCCCAGCCACGACCCGGGCGTGCCGGGCACGATCAACATCCTGATGGTCGTGCACGGCCGGATGACCGAGGGCGCGCTGGCCAGCGCCATCATCCTCGCGACTGAAGCGAAGTCAAAAGTCCTTTTTGAGATGGGCTTCGACTTCACCGGAACGACCACCGATGCAGTCGCAGTGCTCACCGAAACCAGAGACACCGGCATCAGCGAGCCTCCCCTGTACGAGTACTCGGGTGCTGTCACCCAGGTAGGCCAGAGCATCTACCGGTGCGTCAAGAAGGGCGTAGCTGAAGCCATCAGGCGGCAGCACCTGCTCGCCGACGGTGGCTCGGTCAAAAGCCGCACCTTCGTCCTGGCCGAAGGCGATAACGGCCCGTACTGGATCGGCCACCCCACCGATAAAAAAGGCCCATGCCAGTACTACCCCTGCCACTTCCCCGGACAGGACTGCACCCACTGCTTCTGTCCCCTCTACCCGTGCGAGGACCACGATCTCGGCGAGTGGATCCTGACAAATAAAGGCAACGCAGTCTGGGGCTGCAAAGACTGCATACTACTCCACAGACGAGAAGCCGTCGAGTACCTCGCCAAACACCCCGAGGCTCATACCAAAGAGATCAAGGCTGCCTTACGGCAGAAAGCCAAGGGCGAGCAGTGACTGCCCAGTTCTTTTATATCGAACGCTGAGCTGCAAAGGATTAGCTGATACGTTCATTTTATCTTTACGGCTTTTAGTTTTAATAGCACCGCAAGCGCAAGAAACCTTTATGTACCTGGAACGACTCACTGACTAATCGTCAGTCAACACTGATTGACAATCAGTCAATCATGGTCGTGACATACATGCGAATATCCAAAAACCCTGATGTCAGAAAGAAAGAGCTTATCCTCGCAGCAGAAGAACTTTTCCGCGAAAGCGGATACGATGAGACCAGCGTGAGCGGCATCGTGAAGAAAGTCGGCGTCGCCCAGGGCACCTTCTACTACTATTTCAAATCCAAGGATGACGTCCTGAACGCCGTCATCGATCACTATATCGACCAGTATACGTCAGGGCTTGAAAAGCTGCTATACAACCAGAGCATGTCCCCGGTCCAAAAGGTCGAGATGATCGCTAACGACGCGCTTGGGATGCACATCTGCGACAGGAAGTTCGTGGACTTTCTGCATTCCGAGGAAAACCTGGTCACCCACCAGAAGTTTATGGTAAAATCGTTTAGCCAGATGATACCGCTTCTGACGAAGATCGTGGAACAGGGCATTGCCGCAGGGGTCTTTGATGTTGAATACCCCGAAGAGATGGTGGAAATGATCGTCTACGCTTTCGGGTACCTGGAGGATGCGCTGGCCACCTCGCAGGATGGCGAGAAGTACTCCAAACGGCTCCGGGCGGCAGAATCGATCGTCGAACGCACCCTTGGGCTAAAGAAGGGGACTATTCGCATAAATCCGTCGAAGGCACGTAGCCTGACCTCGATGTGATCATACGGGAGGCTAAATCATGTTCAAGAAACTCGGTCAGTTCATCACCCGCCACCCGTTGGCGGTCATAGCTCTCTGGATACTAGTCCTGCTGCTGGCATTGCCGCTGGCGATGACCTTCGGAGATCGGCTCTCCTATAACATGGAGACCTTCATCCCGAAGGACCTGGAATCGGTCAAGACCGGCGACATGTACCAATCACTGTTCCCGGATACGAGCCGAAGCCAGATCATCGTGCCCGTCGTATCGGATAACAAGACTGCGGCAGCTCTCTTCGTCGACGAGCTCAACCGGACTGTCACCAGCGGATCAATCGCAAATATCACCTCGACCTCTTCGATCTACGATATACAGCGGGATGCGCTGGTGAACGCTTCGCCTGACCTGCACACAGGCTTGCACGACCTCTACAACAACACGACATCGGCCAATGCCGAGCTGTACGACGCCACCGCCACCGTGCTCAATGCCAGCCGGGACGTGTACTACCTGCGGGATAACGTCACCCAGATCAACAGCGAACTGTACAAAGCTTGGGGCCAGGCCGCCGGCGGAAGCCAGCAGATGTACTATGCCCGCAGCGGCCTTGTCGCTTCCCATGACGGGTTATACCAGATCAAGGCAGCTCCGGATATGATCTATGGAGTACCTCACAGCTTTGTCTCGATCTACCAGCAGACAAACGACACCGTCCAGAATGACTCGGTGAGCAGCCAGACCGCTTACGACACGATGAAATCCCAGGTCAGCGGCCCTGCCACCGGATACCTGGACGCCTTCTACGGTGCCTGGACCGCAGCCGGCCCCGGCATCAGTCCTGATAGCAGGGCGAAAGGAGCCATTACCGCTGTCTTCCCATCGGTGCTTGACGGAATTACCGACCCGGCACAGAAAGGCATGCTTCAGGCCGCCTACTCGGGGTTAAGCTATGATAGCTACCCGGGTGGCGTGAAAGCTTTCTGTGTCCAGACCGCCATGACCCAGGGTAACCTTGCTGCCAGCTACAAGCCACAACTCGAAGCCGTCTACGACCTAGGGCCAAACCCCTCCGCCGACGCCTACGACTCACTTGTTCTCAGCCTGGTTACCACAGGCATGGATGGCGATGCGGCATCTAAGACCAGAGAACTCTACTACCTTGGCAATGACAAAAACCGCATCGGCAGCTACATCCTCGACAATGCCGTAAAAGCCCAGAACAACTCAACTGTCCAGGACCTCATCCGGGACGCGTGGAACCTCGGTCCCCAGGCCACTAACCAGACCTTTGACGAGTATATCGTTAAAAAAGCCTCGGAGGACATGAACGCCACGGAAAAGGCGGACTTCCTGGAGATCTACGGCTGGGGCCCCAACCCGAACAGCACAATAGTCAGGGACTACGTGTTCGGGAAAGCCGGCAAAGACCTGAACCAGACTGAACTCGACTTCCTCCACGATGTGTACGATCTCGGCGATCACCCGGCTAACGCTACGGTGAAAACCTTCGTCGTAGACAAGGTCAACGATGAGCTCAACCTGACCGGGAACCTGTCCTACCTGTATGCCCTGCTGGACCTCGACCGCAATACGACTAAAACCCAGGTTGAAGCCTTCGCCCGGGACTGGGCGGCCACCCACGATCATCGTAACCCACAGATCATGCCCGATTCCGTGGTCAGAAACCTGGCCTCGGGAAACCTGACGCTATACGTGATCAGCAGCTCTGACGGCGAAGAGTCCCAGGGCGCCAAAGATAGCGTCGTCAAGATCCGGGCCTACATCACGGACCTGAGCAAGCGTCCCGAGTACGCCGGAGTCACGGCGTATGTCACCGGCAGCGCCGCCATGAGCCTGGACTCGGAAGACGCGGCGATGAACGATGTGAACAACATCGACCGGGTCGCCATCGTCCTGATCCTGCTCCTGCTGGGATTGTACTTCCGGTCTTTCCTCACCCCGTTTGTGCCGCTGCTCATCATCGCCGTCGCCATCGTGATCGCCTTCGGTGGGATCGCTTTATTGAGCTACGTGGTACCCCTGTACCAGCTGATCATGACCTTCGTCATGGTGATCATGCTAGGTGCGGGCACCGACTACTGTGTCTTCCTGCTGTCCCGGTACTCCGAGGAGCGCTCGCATGGCGTGGACCAGAAAGAATCGATCATCACGGCAGTCCAGCACGCTGGCAAGAGCGTTGCCTCCAGCGGCCTGACCGCCATGATCGGGTTCAGTTCGCTCCTCCTCATCGACCGGGGCATCTTCGGCGGCATCGGCATCAGCATTGCCATCGGTGTCCTGGTGGCGATGCTGGTCTCGATCACCTTGTTACCCGCGGTGCTGACGCTCGTGGGAGACCGGCTCTTCTGGCCGCGCAAGGTCCATAACACGGGCAACCGCAGCATCGTGAAAAACGTGTGGTCAGCGATCACCCGGAAAGTTCTGAAGCACTCCAAACTGGTCCTGGCCCTGGCAGTCCTGGTTAGCATACCCGCGGTCATGATGGCATCTCAGCTGTCCCTCGGCAACGACTTCGTGTCCATGATGTCGCCCACGATCGAGAGCAAGCAAGGCTTCGACGCCATCAACGACGAGTTCGGCAGCGGCAGCATCGACCGGGTCATGATCCTGGTGACGCTCCCGGTGAACGCGACGGACAGCACCGGTAATTATACCGATGCATCGCTCTCCACCATAGAACAGATATCCGGCGTCATCGCTGGCATACAGGGCATCGACAAAGTGAACTCACCCACCCGGCCGGAGGGCACCACGATCAACTACAGTAACCTGTCCGCTTACCCGGTCATCGAACGAGGCTACTACAAATCGTACATGAACGACAGCCTGGGCAACGACAACCGGACCGTGGTCATGTACGCCTCGTTTATCGGATCGCCTTACTCGACGGAGAACATGAAAGCCATCGACGAGCTCCGGGCGGAGCTTGCGACCTTCGACAAGAGCGACGGTACCGGCATCACCACCATGGTCGGCGGCAGCCCGGCAGGCATCCACGACTACCAGACATCGTGCACCAGCAAGTATCCGCTGGTATACATGGCAGTCTTCGTAGGGATCTTCCTGGTGCTGACCGTCGTGCTCCGATCGGTCTTCACCCCGCTCCGGCTGATCATCACGTTACTCATGAGCGTCGTCTGGACCATCGGAGCCTACGTGCTGATCATGCAGAATACGCTGGGCTACATCACCTCGTGGATCATCCCCATCTTCCTGTTCTGCTGTTTAATGGGACTGGGCGTGGACTACGACATCTTCCTGGTGTCGAGAGTCCGGGAAGAAGTGCTAAAAGGCAAGACCGACGAAGACGCTATCGAAACAGCCGTAGAATCCACCGGCTCGATCATCACCCTGTGCGGCTCAGTCATGGCAGCCGCCTTCGGGTCCATGCTCCTCTCCAGCAGCTCCGAACTCCAGGAATTCGGGTTCGTCCTCTGCCTCGCCATCATACTGGACGCTACGGTGATCAGGCTGGTGCTGGTGCCCGCGATGATGGTGCTGATGAAAAAATATAACTGGTGGATGCCGTTCATGGGCTCCGCCCGAGATAAGCGCCCCTAACTGAGGAAAGAGGAGACGCTAAGCTGCCAAGACACAAAAACTTAAAAAAAACTCAATAACTCTTTGCGGCTTTGCGGCTTAGCGTCTCTATTCCCTAAGTCCTTTGCGGCTTAGAGGGTCGCAGGGTATGGCAAGAGGTATGATAAAGAGCGGTCCTTGATTTACCTTGGGCTTGTCAGGATGGAAATCGGCATCAGAGGCCTGAATGTTTACTCACTGACGCCCGAAGGGCAGAAGCTGGCTAAAGTTTTAGGTAGGTAAAGATTGCATGCTATTTAAGATAGGGGGTATATCTCGTACAGCTTAACTCAAACTTTGTTTAAGGAGATGTTCTTTCACGTCGTCCGTCAGGTAATATTTCTGGGTTCTGCCTTCCTGAATGGACGTGACGATGCCTTCTTTCAGCAGTTTCTTTAACTGCACGTGTATTCCGCTCTCCGAAATTTTCAGATCCTCAGCGATCTGAGTATTGTTCGACCCGGGGTGGCTGTCGAGGTACATGATTATTGACCTGGCAGCCGAGCGGTTCAATGTAGATATGATCATCTTTTCCCTGTCATTATACGTGTTGGAGTTCTGGAATATTCTCAGGAATTTGTTGGAGCGTATGAAGGTGATTTTTTGGGAGGCCTTGAGCTGGTTGATATGGTATCTGACAGTGCCCAGGTTGAGTCCTTCCCGCTTTGTTATATCTGCCATTGTCGACCCCGGGTTTTTCTTGACCGAATCATATATCTTAGCTCTGATCTGGTTTTCCAGCAGATTTTTCAGCTTTCCCAGAACTAGCGGGCTGAACTTCAGAATTCCAACTATTACCATTAAAAATCCTATCAGTATCGCAGAAATTTCTGCGATTTGTATCCATAGGGGAAGCTGCCAGAACGAGATGGTAGTATCAGCGCCTCTTGAATCAACCGGGCCTGGTAAAGGAGCAAGGTCAATAGTATCTCCGCTAGCATTAGCATAGAGGCTAAAAGCCATTGTAAAAAATGTAAACGCGACTATTACATAAAGCGCAAATTTCGGGCGCATAATGCATAGTAAGCGTCTCATATAGTATAGCTTTG